>DATEZO010000025.1:0-13036 GCA_035255485.1 Burkholderiaceae bacterium | reverse complement strand
ATGCACCAGCAGGCTTCTTGCCATTGCTTCCTCGACACCGCGCGAACGCAGATAAAACAGCTGGTCCTGATCCAGCTGGCCGATGGTGGCACCGTGGGTGCATTTCACATCGTCAGCATAAATTTCGAGTTCCGGCTTGGTATCGACTTCTGCATCGCGCGAGAGCAGCAAATTGTGGTTGGCCTGATGCGCGTCGGTCTTTTGCGCGCCAGGATGGACGATCACCTTGCCATTGAACACGGCGCGTGCCGCGCCATCCAGCACGCCGCGGTAATATTCCCGGCTGCTGCCATTCGGCTGGCCATGATCGACGCGAGTGTGATGATCCACATGCTGACGGCCGTTGGCCAGATACAGGCCGTTGAGCGTGACATCGCAGCCGGGCGCATTGAATGCCGTGGTGATGTCGTTGCGCGCCAGCGCCGCGCCCAGCGAGATCGAATGCGAAATCAGGTGACTGTCCCGATTCTGCAGCGCATGAATGCCGGCCACATGGAAAGCCTGCGGCGTTTCCTGCTGCAGCTTGTAATGTTCGATATGCGCATTATCCGCGGTGAAGATTTGTGTCACCGCATTGGTGAAATACTCCGCGCCTTCAATTCCTGCGTAATGTTCGATCACGGTTGCCTGCGCGCCCGGCTCGGCAACCAGCACGTTGCGCGGGTAAATCGCCGCATGCTGCTGCGTCGACAGGAACAGCAGGTGGATCGGCTCCTCGATCACCGTGCCGCGCGGCACATGCAGATATGCGCCGTCTGCCATCAGGGCGGTATTCAGTGTGCCGAACGGCGTTTGCCCATGCGTGTCAGACAAATAAGGTTCGAGCGCCGCGGGGGCATGTTCCAGTGCGCCCGCCAGGCTGCATAATGTGACGCCGGCCGGCAGGCGGCTGGGCGCCGATAGTGCAGCCGAATAGAATCCGTTGTGAAATACCAGCAGATGGCCGGGGTGCGTCACCTGGTTTTCCAGTGCAAGCCCGGTGACCAGCGAGGCAATTTCCGTTTCTCCCGCGCTGCTGCCGGATATTGCACTGAAATTTTTTCTTTCAAGCGCCGCAACGCTGGTGTATTTCCAGTCCTCGTCGCGGGTGGTCGGAAAGCCGGTTTGCGCGAAGCGTTCCAGCGCACTGCTGCGGACCCGGTCCAGCCATGGCAATTGCGCGCCGGGAAGGGCTGAGGCGATACGCGCGAAATCGGCGAGATAATGGTCTCTGACTGAAGTGTTCATAGCGCCAGCGCTCCACTTGAAATCATTTCATTTTTGGATGCGGCCTCATCCAGCCAGCCGTAGCCGCGCTGTTCCAGCTCCAGCGCCAGTTCCTTGCCGCCGGATTTGACGATGCGGCCTTGCGACAGCACATGCACGAAATCCGGCACCACGTAATCGAGCAGGCGCTGGTAATGGGTCACCATGATCATGGCGCGTTCCGGACTGCGCAGCGCATTGATGCCCTTGGCGACAATCTGCAATGCGTCGATGTCGAGGCCGGAATCGGTTTCGTCGAGAATGGCCAGCTTCGGCTCCAGCAACGCCATTTGCAGCACTTCATTGCGCTTTTTCTCGCCACCGGAAAAGCCTTCGTTGACGGAGCGGTACAGTAGATCGCTCTTCATCTCCATCAGTTTCATCTTTTCCTTGATCAGGCTCAGGAATTCCATTGCATCCAGTTCCGGCAGGCCGCGATGCTTGCGAATATTGTTCAGCGCCGCTTTCAGCAGATAGGCGTTGCTGACGCCGGGGATTTCAATCGGATACTGGAATGCAAGAAAGACACCGTCGCGCGCGCGTTCTTCCGGCGGCAGCTGCAACAGGTCCTTGCCCTGGTAAAGCACTTCGCCACCCGTGACTTCATAGTTGTCGCGCCCCGCCAGTACTTGCGAGAGCGTGCTTTTGCCGGAACCGTTCGGTCCCATGATGGCATGTACTTCACCGGCATTGACGGTGAGATCGAGGCCGCGCAGGATTTGTTTGCCTTCCACGCGGGCTTGCAGATTTCTGATTTCCAGCATGATTCATTCCTTTATATTTTTAACCAACAGCGCCTTCCAGGCTCACACTCATCAATTTTTGCGCTTCCACCGCGAATTCCATCGGCAGTTCCTTGAACACTTCCTTGCAGAAACCATTGACGATCATCGATACGGCGTCTTCCGCTGAAATCCCGCGCTGCATGCAATAGAACAGCTGGTCTTCGCCGATGCGCGAGGTTGATGCTTCATGCTCGACCTGCGCGGTCGGATTTTTCACCTCGATATACGGGAAGGTATGCGCGCCGCAGCGGTCACCCAGCAGCAGCGAGTCGCATTGGGTATAGTTGCGTGCGCCTTCCGCCGATTTCAGCACCTTTACCAGTCCGCGATAAACGTTCTGGCCGCGGCCAGCTGAAATACCTTTGGAGACGATCGTGCTGCGCGTATTGCGACCGATATGGATCATCTTGGAGCCGGTATCGGCTTGCTGGAAATTATTGGTCAGTGCAACCGAGTGGAATTCGCCGATCGAATTATCGCCACGCAGAATCACGCTTGGATATTTCCAGGTGATTGCCGAGCCGGTTTCCACCTGGGTCCACGAGATGCGTGAATTCGGGCCGCGGCAGTCGCCGCGCTTGGTGACGAAATTGTAAATCCCACCCTTGCCTTCCTTGTCGCCTGGATACCAGTTTTGCACGGTGGAATACTTGATTTGCGCATTATCGAGCGCAATCAGTTCCACCACCGCCGCATGCAACTGGTTTTCATCGCGCATTGGTGCGGTACAGCCTTCGAGATAGCTGACATAAGCGCCTTCATCGGCAATGATCAGCGTGCGCTCGAACTGGCCGGTATCCTTGGCATTGATACGGAAATAGGTTGACAGCTCCATCGGGCAGCGCACGCCGGGCGGGATGTAGCAGAAGGAGCCATCGGAAAATACCGCGGAGTTCAGCGATGCGAAATAATTATCGGTATAGGGCACGACCGAGCCGAGATACTTTTGCACCAGTTCCGGATGCTCGCGCACCGCATCCGAGAACGAGCCGAAAATGATACCGAGTTCGCCCAGTTTTTCCTTGAAGGTAGTGCCGACCGATACACTGTCGAATACCGCGTCGACTGCGACGCCCGCCAGCATTTCGCGCTCCTTCAGCGGCACGCCGAGCTTTTCATAGGTGCGCAGCAATTCCGGATCGACTTCATCCAGGCTTTTCGGGCGGTCTTTCAGCGACTTCGGTGCCGAGTAGTAAATAATGTCCTGATAATCGATCGGCGGATACTTGGCGGTGGACCAAGCCGGCTCCTTCAGCGTCAGCCAGTGCCGATACGCCTTCAATCGCCATTCCAGCATGAACGGTGGCTCGTTCTTGCGTGCCGAGATCATGCGAATCGTGTCCTCGCTCAAGCCGCGCGGGACGGTGTCGACTTCGAGTTCGGTGACAAAACCGTGCTGGTATTCGCTGCCGATCAGCTCGTCGAGAGGGCTTGCTGTTTCTGTCATGAGTATTCTCCGTCTATCCTACTGATTTACGCGCATCGCTTTTGCGGAAGCAGAGCGGGCTACCTGGATGGCGCTGATGTCGATCGGTTCGGTGACCGGCTGGGTCATCTGTTCCAATGAAACTTGCTGCAATGCCTGCAGGACTACGCGATTGACGCGCTGCCAGTTTGCACGCACGGTGCAATCGGTTTCCTGTGTACAGAGTCCCGGCGTGATGCTGCATTCGGTCATGCCGATCGGACCATCCATTGCATTGATGATTTCCGCAACCGAGATCTGGCTGGGATGGCGTGATAACAGGTAGCCACCGCGTGCGCCGCGCAGCGAAACAACCAGCCCTTCGCGCGTCAATATCTTGAGAATCTTGCTGACGGTCGGCGCCGGAACATGGATCAACGCAGCGATGTCCGCCGCGCTCCGCACCCGTTCCGGTTCGTGCACCATCGTGGTCAGAATGACCGTACCGTAGTCCGCCAATTTGCTCATTCGCAACATGGAATGCTCCCTGCGCTTTAATTGGTACTAATATAGTCCTAATTGAAAAGGGATGCAACCATGCGTCTATCAGGGCTATTTATCGGGAATCAGGCCGCCACTCTTTCGTGTTGCAAATCATGCGGCCATTTCGAAAAAGCGCATCGGATCGACTTTCCACTTTGCCGGCGATTCGTGACTGACGATCTTGTCTCCGCCGCCCAGCCCCAGCGGTTTTGCCAGATCGATCAATTGCGGCTTGATATACACGTTGGATTTTGTATTGAAGAAAACATTGACCTTGGGAGACAGCAGATTGGTTTCATGCGGTTCGATAACCACGCCAAGGCGACCGGATTCCAGCAATACCAGCGTGCCGACCGGATAGATGCCGACGCAGCGCATGAACGCCTGCGCATGTCGAGGATTGAAATGGAATTTGCTCCACTCGTAAATCTTGCGCAGCGCATCGGCTGCCGACATGCCTTTGTGATAACTGCGATCCGATGTAATCGCATCGTATACATCGACAATCGCCGCCATTTGCGCCAGCGTGCTGATTTTGTCTCCCGGGAGTTTGTCCGGATAGCCGCTGCCGTCCATGCGCTCGTGATGATGCCGCGTGATATCGAGCGGGATGTCACCGATTTCCGGCATGGCAAGAAGAATGTTGTAGCCGTCTTCAGGATGCTTTTTGATGATGTCGAATTCTTCCTCCGTCAATCGTCCCGCCTTGTTGAGCACATCGTCCGGCACCAATGCCTTGCCTGTGTCATGCAGCAAGCCGCCAAGGCCAGCCTGCTGTGTCAATCCGGATTCCATGGCGAGAGAGCGGCAAAAGGCAACCAGCAGCGTGCATACGCTGACGGAATGCAGGAACGTGTAGTCATCCTTGGTCTTGATGCGCAGCAGGCCGATCAGCGCACCCGGATTGCGCAGAATCGATTCGGTAATGTCCTGAACTACCGGCTGGATCAGATCCAGTTCGATCGCTTTGCCCAGTCGTGCATCCTGCATTACGGTGCGCACCAACTGATGCGCCTGATTCTTGATTTGTCGCGCCCGCACCAATTCTTCGTCAAATGCCACACGAACCACATGCGCAGGTTGCTGCGCTGCCATATCGACCAATTCGCGTTCAATACGCGCCTGGACTTCCTGCACTGTCGGCGCATCCGCTGCGTCAAGCCCCTTGGTGGTGTCGATATATACGTCGTGGATGCCGGCGTCGATGATTTTTTGGATCTCTTTGGGGGATGACACCTTGAATTGGCCGCGCACAAATGGATGGTCCATCCAGTCACAGCTGAGATCATGGATGTACATGTCTATCTTCAGTTCACTCACATGAATTTTCTTGATCATGGGAGCCTTCCTTATCCGGGAGTAATGTCTTCTGGCATGCAGCATCGGAGATGCTGCATGCCAGTATAACCACAAACATTCTTAGCGGTAATTGATGCCCCAGCCATGGCTAAGGCAATTAACTGTCATGACGTTACGGATCTTGCGGCGGCGGCTTGCCGAAAATGGACTTGTAAGTGGAGTAAAACGAGCAATACATGATGACGGTAAGCACCAGCGACAAGGGTAGCAGAATGACTATCGCGACCATCGCGGTTCCAAGCAGGAGCGCAATGAAACTGCTGACAATTGCCGGAAGAATCACGCCCAGAGCCGCCCATGCCAGGCCGTAAACCAGAAAAGCCCTGGTGGCGTTGCGCACTGCAAAAAAGCTGTAGAAGAGCGATTTGCCGACCCCCATGTCTTGCCAGGCAACCAGGGGGGCAGCGTACCAGAATGCCATTGCCGCAGGCACGTATACCATCGCGGCGCACAGCATGGCCAGCATCAGGTTGGCGTCGCGAGTGGTTTTGGGGTCCAGTGCCGCCTGGCCGCTCATCATGTTCCAGAAGGCACCGCCATCCACCAGGGCAGAAGCAGCGATGGCCAGCACCGCCGCCAACAGATACAGAACGCCCAGGATCAGCAAGGGGCGAACAGCGGGCGACCTGAAGCCGGTCAGCAGCAAGTTGGGATAGACCCGCTTGCCTTGTTCGACTTGCGCGCATGCCTGCATGAAGGCCATCGAAAATACCGGCACCAGGACCAATGGCAACAACTGTCCGAGTACCGGAATGATGCCGAGTGCGAACATCAGGAATATGTATAGCAGGAACAGGGTGGACAGCTCTGCCGGCTGCTTGCGAAACAGGGCAAACCCTTCCTTTACCCAAAGCCATCCTGTTTTGGCCGGCAATTTTTCGATTGTCATTGTGCGGGAAGTAAGAGTGGCGCCGGGTTGGCAATGCGCTGTCGCAGAATCCGCTCGAAATGGAGTGGATCGTGCGGCGTCAGCATTTCGGCGCTGCGCGGAAGGTAAAAATCGTACAGGCGCGACAGCCAGAACCGCAGTGCGCCGGCACGCAGCAATGGTTGCCATGCGGTCTGTTCCGCATTGGTAAACGGACGCACCGAATGGTAGGCATCCAGCAATGCCCGGACGCGCGCCGTATCGAGTGCGCCGCGATCGAGATCAATGCACCAGTCATTGGCCGTTACGGCAACATCGAATAGCCATGTGTCGCAGCCGGCGAAATAGAAATCGAAAAACCCGGTCAGGCGCCCCCCCTCGAACATGACATTGTTGCGAAACAGGTCTCCATGGATCGGGCCGCGCGGCAACTGAGGATATTCCTGGCTGGCAGCGAATATTTCCTGGAAATGCATCTCGGCGCGCAGCAGCTGCTGATTCTCGTCTGACAGATAAGGCAGCACTACCGGGGTGGCTTCCCTCCACCAGGCGAGGCCACGCAGATTCGGCTGATGCATGCCGAAATCCTGTCCGGCCAGATGCATTTTCGCCAGCATTGCGCCGACCGCCGCGCAATGCCCCGGTGTCGGTGCAAGCTGATGCCCGCCCGTCAGCCTGGTGACGATCGATGCCGGCTTCCCGTGCAGTGCATTGATGATGTCACCCTGATGATTGGCGATCGGTTCCGGCACCAATACGCCGCGCCGCGCCAGATGACGCATCAGATGCAGATAAAACGGCAACTGTTCGAACGTCAATTTTTCGAATAGCGTCAGTACATATTCGCCTGCTTCGGTCGTAATGAAGAAATTACTGTTTTCAATACCGGACACAATACCCTTGATCACGAGTGCCTTGCCGAGAGGAAATTGCGTAATCCACCGCGTGAGGTCGTCCAGGCTGACCGAAGTAAATACTGCCATGGGAAAGTAAAATGAAGGCGTGTGGGAAGGCGCGCATGCCAACGGCGCAGCGCGCCGTTATTTTTTTTGCGGCTCGGAAGCCGGTGGCGGTGCGGGCGTCTGTTCTGCCTCTGCTTCCTTGGCTTGCTTGACCCCGCCCAGATCGAATTCCTTCACCTGCCACTGCGGCGCGCGGATGGCATTGCTTTGCGCATCACCTGGTTGTGCGCTGCCGGATGGCTCATTCGATTTCAGGTAATACGTGCTTTTTCCGGAATGCACCTTTACTTCAGTGACTTTGCCCTGTTTCCGCTTTTCCGTGATTTTTTTCTCGGTATCCGGTTTGCGGATCGTGATTGCGGGCGCTTCGCCTTCTTCAAGCTTTTCAAGCTTCGGAGGCGTTTCCGAAGGCTGTTGCGCGCTCGCCGAAAATGAAATCGCATACGCAATAACACACGCGACCGCGGGCAAAATCCTGAATGTGGGCATCATGATGGATGGGAATGGGGTTGGAATATTGATCGTATTGGCCATTGTAGCAAACCGGGCCGGATTGACCGTGAATAACCGCACTATAAAAACGAACTGCCCTGCGTATCGGACTCCGACAACACGATGTCACGCGCCTCGTAGAAGGCAAAAATGGCATCGACCACATTGGCTGGTTCATCGATCATTTGCACCAGGTTCATATCGGCTTCATTGATCATTCCCCGCGGGATCATCTGTTCCCGAATCCAGTCCAGCAAGCCGCGCCAGAAAGCCGTGCCGACCAGAATCACCGGAATGCGGCGTGACTTGCCGGTCTGGATCAGCGTCAGCACCTCGGTGACTTCATCCAGGGTGCCGAATCCGCCCGGCATCACTACATAGGCATCCGCATATTTGACGAACGCCACCTTGCGTGCGAAAAAATGCCGGAAACTCAAGGAAATATCCTGCCATGCATTGCCTTTCTGTTCGCGCGGCAATTCGATATTCAATCCGACAGACGAAGAACGCCCTTCGAAAGCGCCCTTGTTGGCGGCTTCCATGATGCCGGGGCCGCCGCCCGAGATCACGGCGAAGCCTTCGTCGGACAGGCGCCGCGCAATATCGACGCATAATCCATAGGCCGGATCGTCCGGCCTGGTGCGCGCGGAACCGAAGATGGATATTGCGGGACGCAGTTCGGACAGGCGCTCTGTCGCCTCGATAAACTCTGCCATAATCGTGAACATTTGCCATGATTCGCGCGCCTTTTTGGATGTGGCGCGTTCGATATCGCTGATCTGCCGCAGGCGCGGCACGTTTTTTCCGTTTAAAGCCATATGAATAAAACCCTGCTGTTGGTGGATGGTTCCAGTTATCTGTATCGCGCATTTCACGCCATGCCCGATTTGCGCAATGCGGAAGGTGCGCCGACCGGGGCGATCTACGGCATGATCAACATGCTGCGTCGGCTGCGCAATGATTACTCCGCAGCATACATCGCCTGTGTATTCGACGCAAAAGGGAAGACTTTCCGCGACGACCTGTACGCGGAATACAAGGCCAATCGCGCTTCGATGCCGGACGATCTGGTGCGCCAGATCGAGCCGATCCACGAGGTGGTGCGCGCGCTTGGCTGGCCGATCCTGATGGTGGACGGCATCGAGGCCGACGACGTGATCGGCACGCTGGCGGTGCAGGCCGTATCACATGGCCTGCGGACCATCATCTCGACCGGCGACAAGGACCTGGCGCAACTGGTCAACGAGCAGGTCACGCTGATCAATACGATGAGTAATGAAAAGCTCGATGCCGCCGGCGTGGCTGCCAAATTCGGCGTACCGCCGGCGCACATTGTCGATTACCTGACTCTGGTGGGCGACAACGTCGACAATGTGCCGGGCGTGCCCAAGGTCGGCCCCAAGACCGCGGCTAAATGGCTGGCGCAATACGGCTCGCTCGAGGGCGTGATTGCGCATGCCGGCGAGATCGGCGGCGCAGTCGGTGAAAACCTGCGGCGCGCGCTGGACTGGCTGCCGACGGCAAGAACGTTGGTCACGGTGAAAACCGATTGCGACCTGGTCAAGCACATGGTATCGATCCCGGAATCATTGACTGCCAGGCCGGTCGATCACGATGCGCTGGTTGAATTCTTCCAGCGCTACGGCTTCAAGACCTGGCTGCGCGAAACAACCGGTGCCGCCGCCAATGGCGCGCGACCGGCCGCAGCGGTAGGGAGCGGCGAGGTGCAAGCGGCATTGCCCGCACCGGCCGGTGCCGCCGTGCCCAGCCAGTATGAAACCGTGCTGACCGAGGCGCAACTGGAGCAGTGGCTGCGCAAGATCGATGCCGCAGCCTTGACCTCGGTCGATACCGAAACCACCTCGCTCGATCCGATGCAGGCACAGCTGGTCGGCGTATCCCTGTGCTGCGAACCCGGCATTGCCGCCTACATTCCGGTCGCGCACCGCTATCAGGGCGCGCCGGAGCAATTGTCGCGCGAATGGGTGCTGGCGCAGCTCAAGTCGTGGCTGGAGGACCCAGGCAAGGCGAAGCTCGGCCAGCACCTGAAATACGACAGCCATATCTTTGCCAACTACGGCATCGACGTGCGCGGCATCGCGCACGATACGCTGCTTGAATCGTATGTGTTCGAGTCGCACAAGAGCCACGACATGGATAGCCTGGCATTGCGTCATCTGAATCGCAAGACGATTACCTATCAGGAGGTCTGCGGCAAAGGCGTCTCGCAAATCTGTTTCGATGAAGTGGCGCTCGATCGCGCAACCGAATACGCGGCCGAAGATGCGGATATCACCCTGCAGTTGCACCAGGTGATGTGGCCGCAGGTGGCGGATAACGAAAAGTTGCGGTTCGTGTATGAAAAAATCGAATTGCCGACGGCGATCGTACTCCTGAAAATGGAGCGCAACGGCGTGTTGATCGATACGCAATTGCTGGGCGCGCAATCGCATGAGCTGGGCCGGCGCATGCTGGAAATCGAAAAAAACGCCTATGAACTGGCGGGCCAGCCGTTCAATCTGAATTCACCGAAACAGATTGGCGAAATCTTTTTCGACAAACTGAAATTGCCGGTTGTAAAAAAAACACCCTCCGGCTCGCCATCGACCGACGAGGAAGTGTTGCAAAAGCTGGCAGAGGATTATCCGTTGCCGAAAGTACTGCTCGATTACCGCAGCCTGTCGAAGCTGAAGTCGACCTATACCGACAAGTTGCCGAAAATGATCGATCCGCAGACCGGCCGCGTGCATACCAATTACGCGCAGGCGGTTGCAGTCACCGGCCGGCTGGCGTCGAACGAGCCGAACTTGCAGAATATCCCGATCCGCACTGCCGAAGGGCGGCGCATCCGCGAAGCCTTCATCGCGCCGCCCGGCAGCGTGATCGTATCGGCCGATTATTCCCAGATCGAATTGCGCATCATGGCGCATCTGTCGGGCGACGAGAACATGCTGCTCGCCTTCGCCGGAGGCGAGGATATCCACCGCGCGACCGCCGCTGAAATCTTCGGATGCACACCGATCGAAGTCACCAGCGAGCAGCGCCGTTATGCGAAAGTGATCAATTTCGGCCTGATCTACGGCATGAGCGCGTTCGGCCTGGCGGGCAATCTCGGCATCGAGCGCGCCGCCGCGCAGAGCTACATCGATAAATACTTCCTGCGCTTTGCCGGCGTCAAGCGCTTCATGGACGACACCCGGGCGCAGGCCAAGGCGTGCGGCTATGTCGAGACGGTGTTCGGACGCCGCCTGTGGCTGCCGGAAATCAATTCGCCGAATGGGCCGCGCCGTCAGGGGGCAGAACGGGCGGCGATCAATGCGCCGATGCAGGGCACCGCCGCCGATCTGATCAAGCTGTCGATGATCGCGGTACAGGACTGGCTGGAGGCTGAACGCCTGCAAAGCATGATGGTGATGCAGGTGCATGACGAACTGGTACTCGAAGTGCCAGAGCCGGAACTGGCGCATGTCCGTGAAAAATTGCCGCAACTGATGGCGCATGTCGCGCAATTGAAGGTGCCGCTGACCGCCGAAGTGGGCATAGGCCGGAATTGGGATGAGGCGCATTGACGTGGACCGCTGACGCGCTGCCTGATTTGTCGTTATGATCATCAGATCATTTCCGACTGCCTGCCCACAGGAGAGTTGCCATGGATCATCTGAAACAGGAACTGGATAGTCTGATAGCGAAAACCCCGTTGTCCGACAACTTCGATCGCCGTGATTTTTTGAAAACCGCGCTTGGCACCGGCTTCGCGGCAGCGGTATTGCCGGTAGTGGCGCAGACCATGATCAAGACTGACACTGCCGGTTTGACCGCCGGTGAAGTGCTGCTTGCCGTCAAGGGGCAGCAGGTGCCGGTGTACCGTGCACAGCCGGCAGGCAAGGCCCATCTGCCGGTGGTGCTGGTGGTGTCTGAGATTTTTGGCGTGCATGAACATATTGCCGATGTCGCGCGCCGTTTTGCCAAACAGGGTTATCTGGCGCTGGCGCCGCAACTGTTCGTGCGCCAGGGCGATCCGGCGTCGTTCGGCACGATCGCGGAATTGATGAAAGAAGTGGTTGCCAGGACACCCGACCAGCAGGTAATCGGCGATCTCGACGCTTGCGTTGCCTGGGCCAGGGACAACGGCGGCAATGTCGACAAGCTGGGGATTACCGGTTTTTGCTGGGGTGGACGCATCGTATGGATGTATTGCGCGCACAATCCGAAGGTGAAGGCGGGCGTCGCCTGGTACGGCCGGCTGGTCGGCGACAAGACGGCGCTGACGCCGACGAATCCGATCGATATCGCGCCAGGCCTGAAGGTTCCGGTGCTTGGTCTGTATGGCGGCAAGGATACCGGCATTTCGCAGGACAGCATCGAGAAAATGAAAGCCGCGCTGGCGCAAGGCGATAGCCAGTCCGAATTCGTCGTCTACCCGGATGCGGGCCATGCCTTCCACGCGGACTACCGGCCGAGCTATGTGGAAGCCGACGCGAAAGACGGTTGGAAACGGTGCCTGCAATGGCTTGCCGCGCATGGCGTTGCACCATAGACCTTCCTTTCAAAAAACAGATGGTCCGGATAAACGCGGGACACAAGCCCGCGTTTTTTTATGTCGTTTGCCGAAAAGCGATGCGTGTGTTTTAATTTGCGGCGTTGTCATATTGCCTCTGGGGTCCAAAATCAATTCCACACTGCTTTCCATCCTGCTCGCCACTACTTTCGCGGGCGTTTTCAGCATTTCTGCGGCGGCTGTATTTTCCTTCGGCCTGCTGGCGAAAATGGTGGAACGGATGGTCAGCCTGTCGGTCGGCATCATGCTGTCCACTTCGCTGTTGCATGCCTTGCCGGAGGCATTTGAATCGCAGGCCGATGCGCGTTCGCTGTTTGCTACGCTCCTGGCCGGATTGCTGGGCTTTTTCCTGCTGGAGAAGCTGGCGATCCTGCGCCACTCGCACCACTACGAGGGCGACGGCCATTCGCACGAGCACGGCCACGATGCGCATGAAGCGGGCAAGGCCGGGTGGATGATCCTGGTCGGCGACGGCTTGCACAATTTCACCGACGGCATCCTGATTGCAGCGGCGTTTCTCGCCAACCCGAATCTGGGCATCATCACAGGCGTGGCGATCATCGCGCACGAAATTCCGCAGGAAATCGGCGACTTCATCGTATTGCTCAATGCGGGCTTCACGCGCGCGCGCGCCTATGCGTACAACCTGATCTGCAGCCTGATGGCGGTCATCGGCGGCCTGCTCGGTTATGCGATGCTGGGACGCGCTGCCGGCTGGATTCCGTATGTGCTGGTGTTCGCCTCATCCGGCTTCATCTACATCGCGGTCAGCGACCTGATGCCGCAGATGCAGCGACGCGCCACACTGCGCGAAACGAT
>DATEZO010000024.1:0-6993 GCA_035255485.1 Burkholderiaceae bacterium | reverse complement strand
TGCGCCTGTCAATGAGATAGCCACGGCGTACTGAATGCTGACGGAAGAATTCCTCCAGTGTTACGCGTCGTGCCCGCTTGACATGCAATAGAGTCGGCCAGCGGGTCAGGAAGTCGCAGAACAAACGCGTATTACGGTCTTCAAACCAGTCTAGTACTTGCGGATAATATTGCTTGAGTGTGCTGACGAGCTGGTTTGTGATGCGCAGCGTTTGCTCAGCCAGGCCCCGGCGTGCCTCCACTAGCGCTGCGAGCGAGCGCATGTCGGTACTCTGCAGTGAGACTGGATGTAATCGCTCGGGATGGCGCAGCAAAATCTCCAGCGCAAGTTCGGCGTCGCCCGGGTCATCCTTGGCGCGACTGGGAACAAACGCCTGACGGTACGTGGCCAACGTTGATGGATGCACGGGAAACAGCACCAGGAAATCATGGCGCTGCAGGGCAGATACCAGGGGGCCGCGCGCAAGCTCGACACAGACCGCAATGCGGCCGCGAAACCGCTGATGCAAGGTGTTGGCCCAATGAGCGATGGCCTGCGGCGAGTGTTCGAAGATGCCGGATTCACGCCGCGTTGAATCCGCAGCTTGCAGGCAGAAATCGTGTTTGCGATCAGCCCAGTCAATGCCGACATAGGCACTGAAAGCCGGGTTGTTTGGGGAAGATGAATGCTTCATCATCACCTCCTGGAAGGGGATTGTGATGGGTAGGGGAAACAGACATGCAAGCCGGGCTCTGCGAAGCCAATATAGAGAGCCGGCGAAGCGGCACGCCCTGAGTATTCGTTGACGAACCCAAGCGCACCAGGGAATTCGAAACCAAAGCGGCAAACATCATGTGTTTGGGTCGACTATTCGTAATTCCCCAGTGCATGTCCTGACTTCACTGACAGCTACCTGCCAGCTGTGCCCAGTATCACGGAAACCAGGACAGACTAACTATATAGGGTCGGTTGCCATCTTTCAAGTAAGCGATCGCAATGACTCCTTACCGGCAAACTGCCGCCAGTTGATAGCTCAAAGAACGGTTCAAGACGCACCCGCCAAACTCACCAGGAACGATGAATTCGTCACCGTAACGGTGATCATGATGAGTAAAAATGATGATCTAGTCGCTGAACAAAGTGCTCACGAACATTTAAATACGCAGATGTTACTTGTCTTCGTCTTTCAGTTGCAAAAAGAGGCTGCGTAGCTCTTCTCGACTTGGACAGTTTGTTGCAGGCGCTTGCAACTGATTGGGTTGGTACGCGCCTTGGGGCTGCTGTAGGGGCACTTGCGGGCGGAACGGATCGTCTTCGACGATCTGGAGCCACGGCCCCAATAACGCTTGTACACAGTGCTGGCAAAGGGTAGAACTGACGACGTTGCCATCGCCGAGGATCGAGCCATACCCGGCACGGTAGCTAATGACTAAGCTCTCCTGAGCTTCGAATGTGGCGGTGTTGGGGTTCAGGTCCCTGCCGCATCGACGGCAGTTGCAGGCTTGAGGGGTGGTCATGTTGAGCTCCTATTTGCGCAATCACGAGGCGTGAGCAGCCACTACGGTTGCTTGCCGGATTGCCTGGAAGAGAGGCCAGATAAGCATTGGAGAGATATGTAAGTAATGTATCGGCTCAGTCGCAATCCAAGTCAGGTTGATCCAGCTTATCAGCTAGTGCGCGGAAGGTTGCAGCCATCACGCGTTCATCCCGGATGACTTCCAGAGGTGTATCTGAGGCAGCGTCAACAGCCCGGATTAGCTCCGTAACCTCGGGGCTATTGAGCGGCAACACTTGACTTTGCCAAGCTGGTTTACGATTTGTCGTCATTGCTATTCGCATGTTGCCCCGGCAATTTTGCGGGTATCTGCGCTTGGATGCGCAGATACCGCTGAGAGGAAACGCCGTCTATCCGACTGTCATCGAACTCCGTTACGATCCCACGGTGGTCTTGGGTAATCTTGTTGTACTCCGGATCCAGATCCCATGAGTCGTTGCCCGGACGCGGTTCAAGTGCTATGCAGATCTCGTCAAGTTCAGCAGTTTCCATTTAAAAATACTAACACAATCAAATATTTTATGCAATTGTTTATTGCATAATAAGCATAGTATTTATGCATAATGTTTTGACGCACCATTACCCAGCCCGCAGGCATTCACTTTCACACTCCATCCATAACCCTATTCGAGAAGATTTTGTGGACGAATTAACTGCCCTCTCGCTTGCGCGCATTAGGCGCATAGCGTATTATGCTTTTATTATACGGCGTTAATACTTATTGCATGACAGCTGCCTCATATCAGATTCCAGCACACATCATTGAACGCTACAGAAGGACTTGCCGCGAGTGGCTTGACCTGTACATCGACCTTCCAAAATTGCTCAGGGAGTCGACTGAAGCCATGATGGAGAAGAGGCAGACACTCAAGGAGTCTGAATGGCATCGGATAACAACGCGCTCAAACGAGGCAGTGGATGACCACGCTGCAGCCGAATATGCACTAGGTGTGGTCACCCGGCTGGTCGCTGGCGCCACCGTGAAGCTCGTTGATGCAGCTCCACCGGAGGCGATGCGGCTTGCCCATGTGATCCATAACAAATTTAAGATTCGCAGTTGGCCCGTAGGCATCCGAATGCACCCCACCAAGAAGCCCCCCGTTGCTCTTCGGCTTGCTCGCACGCTGCTCCCTACAGTCGTGATTGCCACGTCATATGCCGTCAATCCCTACCTGTTGATCGTAGGTGTTCCCGCTGCACTATTCGCTTACAAGCGCCTCTGCTTTCGTATGAAGGAGTTGGCCTATGTTGCCGCTACGCGTACTGAACACCAGCTGGTTGAGCACTTGGATGCCCTGAGCCGGCTCTTGGGGGTGCCACGCGAATATATCCGCCCTCCTCTGGTCAGTCTTCTCGCTGCTGCATACAAGCCGCCTATTCCAGCATCACCCACCCACAGAAGTGAATCAGCTGGTGCCTACATGGCATCAGCTACGATCGCAGGCACCTCAGCTAAAGTCGATGATGATAATGACTTCCAGCATGACTCTGATACGCGGCACACATTAGACAGCTTCATTGGGATCAATCCAGCCAATGGTTTTCCGATGATGGGTAATTCGTCGATTGACGTCTGTGGCAACGTGTACAGCACCGACAGTAGCTGGAGTTCTGGCGGATATGACGGAGGAAGCAACGCCTTCAATTAATGAAAGAAACGGCCACCAAAATGGCCGTAGAGCATTTAATTAAATACGCCACGTGCGGTATCGCGCTCGCTTGAGGATCTCAGTGAGGAACTCAACTTTTGCACGGAAGATCTCGCGCGAATCGAGCTTGCGCTCAGCCTCAACTATTACCTCCGTGGTTCCGATTCGCTGAAGCAGCAGAGTATCCAGCTTTGCCGTCATCTCCCGCCACTTTCTCGTGTGCGGATACCACCAGCTCTTAAACCGGCGTTTCAAACCACGACCCGGTGTGAGCATATGCCTGTTCTCATACACCAAGTCCTCTACCACAATGAAATCATCGGTCTCCCTGCCAGTTATGTACGCTCCTATCATGTAGGCCTTACCAATCGGGGTGGCGTGATCGAGATAGATCGGGATTTCTCTTCGTGACGGTGTGTTCTGCATATTGCCTCCTTGATGTTTTCATGAGCTAAAAGTGCCGCTCCACATCTTGGTATAGCGCCGTTCTGCCTCCCTTTGAACTTCAAGTTCGCCTTGGTCATTTCGAGCCGAATAATGATATTGGCTATGCACCCTATCTAGACCTTGGATGCGGTTCCTACACGGTACTGCTGCTGAACATCAGGGCCATACCCAACATGAACTTTTAATTTCATGTTATTTGTTTTCATTCTGCGAGCAGTCGAGTCTGGCAATAAGCCAGATTTCCAGGTGTGGAACAGCGTGAATAAGGTCATCCCGCTGCTGGAACAAGGATTCATCACACCATCCAAAAAGTCGTTTTTCACTATGCACATTTATTTATGCACATTAATTGATAGATTATTAGCGTATAATTTTAAGGTGATAATTACGTTTTATTTATTGAAAAATGCGACTGACGTATAACTCCGTTTACAAATGGCTGGAAGAAGAGGCGAAAAACCCTACTCACACTCAAGTTGAGCTTGAGAAGCTTGAGAGCCGGTTGTTGGAGGCAATCATGAAGGCGCACGACCGATCTGTAGCCTCCAAAGAAGCTCTGGCAAAAGCAGAGGCTGCCGCAAAAGCAGCTGGATTTGACAGTCTCGCGGATCTTCTTGAGCAGACACAGCCTGCTCTGGGTGGGCTAGGCAAGATTAAATCAGCCAGCGGCTCTGAATTGGCGCCACCACGTAAACCGTACCTGGATCCGCTCGATCCCGACACTCAGGCATATGCCGTTTATAGAAACCGTCCAGTGCCAGAGGCAATTCAGCGGCGTCTAGACGAAGGCTGGACGCTTGAAGAGATGCACTTCAAGCGCATCCGCGAAGGACGGCTTCGTCGGCAACTACGCGAAAATCATCCTTACGATCCAATTGAAAAGCACAAGCAACTGATGGCGACAGCTGAACGCAAGCCGCGACGAAATCCCCCCCCGAAAAAGTAGCTCCCGCCGGCGGGTTTTTCGTTCCCTACTCCGCAAAATCACCTTTCCACGCAAGCAGTCAGAGGCCGGATATACGTGCGCAGTCGTTCCTCATAACCAAAGACAAAGTGTTTGCAACTGAGGAGGAGTCCATAGACAGACGTTCAAGCGCTAGTGGTCATCGTGATTTTGATGGAGCGAACATTCCCATATTTGCTTCTGTCGCACGTTTTTATAAAGAAATACTTAAGCTCAGGGGGCTTGGCAACTCTATGATCAGTGATCAAATACCTTGGGCCTCGAAATTCCTGTCGGACGTACCGTTTTCAGTTGCCTTCTTCGCCGCGTCCCCGCATTTCCTGGCGGTGTACGCGGTAGGTGTGAATACAGGTTAAACATATCGCCAGCCATGCAATTCCCTCTGCCATCGCCGCCAGAACATCGCTCAGATAGTGCGCGCCGAGATATATGCGACTGAGCGCAACGATAACTACCATGGCGAACGCGAGGAGGATTGCCCAAACGGTGGCGCTCCACGACCGACTGGTCGAGATGAACCACGCACAGAGAAATCCATAAAACAAGGTGCTGACTGCGGTGTGGCCACTGGGGAAGCTATAGCTCGTCACAACAACAAGTGGATGCTCGAAATGCGGTCGGGCACGTTGGAAGGCGTGCTTCATCAGCACGTTGACGAACATGCCGAGCGGTACAGTCAAAATGAATGTCAGCAGCCAGTACCAATGGCGACGCCACAAGAGAACGAGCATGACCAGCGCTATCCAGATCGTCATTGCGACGGTGTCGTGCAGATCCGAGATCACGATCATGATGGCTGTCAGTGGCGGTATGGCGTGGGCATGCAACCATTGCGCAATGACTATGTCGACATGGGTCAGCGGGTCTCCAGTCACCACATCTTCCGCAATTCCACCAAATATCCATGCTGCGCCCGTGAGAATCAGCGTGCCGAGGGTCAGTCGCAGCCCGAGATAACTTTGCGGCGATATTCGGGCCTGGAGAAACGCGATTTGAGGAGCGAATTTCCGCCTCAGTTGGACAATGACGGAGCGCGAGATTAATCGGTTCCACCCTATTTTGATTATCGTCTCGTGACGCACTAACCATCGCCATGTCCAAAACTGCAGGAAAGCGAACAGGATGATGCCGCCGACAATCAAGCTGGCACGTCCGATCCACTTTTCGGCGGTACCCCAGCTCGCACCAAGAAAATAGCCAAGCAGGGTGACGACTGAGGACCATATGCAGGCGCCAAGTGCGTTGCACAGGAAAAATCTCCGGTATCGCATTTCGGATGAACCGGCCAGAAACGGCACCAGGGCGCGCGCGAAACCAACAAACCGGCCGAGGAATACTGCCTTGCCGCCATGTCGACGGAAAAAACGGTCAGCTTTCTTGACGCGATCCTCGGTGATGCCGAATCGGCCACCATACCGGATAAACGATGGCCGCCCCAGCCGGCGCCCGATTTCATATCCCAGGCTGTCGCCGATGATCGCGCCGATGGCGATCACCAAGATCAATGCATCGAGGTCAAAAGCGCCCTGACCCGCGAAGAATCCACCAATTAGAACAATGCTTTCTCCGGGCACGACGACACCGATAAATGCTGCGGACTCCAGCATGGCTCCAAGGCCGATGACAAGATAGCCCCAGTGTCCAGCCCGCGCAAGCAGATCGGTCAGGTAATCAAGCATCTATTACTCCATGGCTTGGCGTTCAAGAGCCGGTTGTCTTGCCGCACCGGGGATACATGGCTGTTGGCCAACGACTTTCAAGGCACTGAGTTGGAAATATGGTTCAGGTTAGCCAGCAGCTGGAGCGTATTGGCATCAAGACCGTACAAGACTTGCGCCGGGCTTCCCCCCAAATGAATTCGATCAAATTTTACAGTAGTGATGGAACACGCCGTGACGGAGTTGCAAGGGGTGTCCTGCCTTGTTCTGGAGGACGTGACGCCTCCAAAGAAACAGATTATCTCCAGCAAAAGCTTCGGCGAGATGGTGGTTACCCGCGAAGAGCTTGCAGAGGCATTGACGTCTTACGCAACACGTGCGGCAGAGAAACTGCGTCAACAGGATTCTGTGTGCGGCGCTCTGCACGTATTCGTCATGACTAACCGATTCCGGGAAACGGATCCTCAGTAAAGGGGGCCAAGCAGGTGTTTTAGATCGAGGAGGTTCAGGTACTTCCCCGCAGCGATCGTCCTGCCCCACCAAGTAGAGGCCTCAATGTCGCTCTGCCCTTGCGTATGACTGGGTCCGGCGCGAACGGCGAGAACAAAAACCATGAGGTAAGGTAAATTTTTTTGTCTTTTCTTCACACAACAGGAGCCGATCTTCCTTTAAACCTGCGAAGTCATGAAATGAGTTCCAGCCCCTTGGTTTAGCTACTTTTAGTTTCTTTAAATCATAAAT
>DATEZO010000023.1:0-3368 GCA_035255485.1 Burkholderiaceae bacterium | reverse complement strand
GCTTCGGCTTGGCCCTGATCGAAGCACATGCGGAACGCGACGAAAGTACGCGAAGGGCAATGCGGCAGCGGGGCCGCCAGTTGTATACAGCACCTCGCTGTCTCTATGCCCCATACTGCAAGTGTGCCGTCGAAAAGCTCCGGCGGCAGGCGCCCTCTTCCCTGCCTTACGATTTCAGGTATTTCATGGTCATGACGGCGGTCGCAACGAGCAACTCGTCATCCAACCACACTTCGGCACGGGAAAAGTAACTCGACTGTCCTCGTCGTTCAACACGCCCCTTCGCCGTCAGGAACTTGCCGACGCCGTTATCTACGAAGTTCGACGTCAATGATAAGGTGACGGCATGTAACGGCACTGTACCCGGCGGCGAGTATAAGCCGGCATAGCCAGTGGCTGCGTCCAGCAAGGTGCAAATGGTCCCGCCGTGCACAACATCGCTGCGGTTAAGCATTGTCGGAACGATCGGCAAGGCGAGCTCGACATGCTGGTCGCGCCAGTTCGTGATCGTGACGCCGATGCTCTCCAATGCCGGGTTATCCAACTGAAACTCGCTGGCCACCTTGTTAGAAAAGGCAACGCGGGCATTCAGAAGCCGTCGGTTTGAAACACCAGGCTGTCATAGTGTCCCGCACTATCAATGACAGCAATGCTATGCATGCCTGCCTCGCGCAAGGTCACGCTTTGCCGTTTCCTGGCGCTGACCGGAGCAAATTTTCGGCCATCCAGCAGCCAGTAATGCTGACCGATCCCCCCTACCGCATCCAACGTCACGGTCAGCTGGGATTGGCCGGGAGCTGCGCGCAAGCGGCTCCCGTTTCGCAGCCCCATGAGGCGAATGCTGCCGGTCGTGTTCGCTTGCGGGCAATCGGGCGACCAGGCCGCCAAACCAAGTTGCTGCTTCTGGTCGGCAGGCAGCCATGCTTCCAGCAAGGCGGGCCAGCGTGCCACTTCGCGTGGCTGTGCATCGGGCAGACAGGCCGGCGTGGTGCGCAATTGCGTGCGCGGATCGATCCAGATGTTTTCAACCAGCCCGCGCCCTCTCAGGCGGTCCGGCAAGGTTGGTGGGATGGTGCCGCGCAAAATCCAGGCGGTACGTCTGACGTGACAGTGGCCGGGCAACGTCGTGTCGGCGGCCGTTCCGAGGGGCCAGCAAATTTGAGCACTCGACACGTCCCTGGGGCGGTTGCGCGGTAGGTCACCACTGCGCGGCAAAGCCAGGGCGATCTGGTGCAGCAAAGGCGCCGCCACGTTGGCACCGAAAAAGCCGGGATTGGGCGTGCCGTCGGGTCGCCCAATCCAGACACCCAGGGTATAGCGCCCAGCCACGCCCACCGCCCAAGCATCGCGAAAGCCATAGCTGGTGCCAGTTTTCCAGGCAAGACGCACGCCGGCGCAATCGCTTTCGACAAAGGGCTGATCGGGATGGCTGCCGCCTTCCAAGATGCTGCGGATGATGAAGGCCGCTCCCGCGCTCATCATGCGCGCTTCGTGAACCGGTGCCTCCGGCGTGATGCGCGGCGTGCCTGCCATGCCCCCCGCGGCAAGCGACCTGTAGGCCCCCACCAACTCTTCCAGGGTGGTGCCGGCGCCGCCGAGAATGATACTGAGGTTGGGTGAGGCCTCCCTGGGCAGGCGCAAGCGCAATCCGGCGCTGGACAAGCGCGCGGCGAAGCGGGCCGGCCCAATGCGGTCCAGTAAATCCACTGCAGGCACATTGAGCGAACGCTGCAAGGCTTCCGACACACTCACGGGCCCGGAGAAGCTGGCCTGGAAGTTACCCGGATCATAGCCGCCGAACGATTGCGGGGTATCGGCCAACAAGCTCTCGGAATGGATGATGCCGTCGTCAAGCGCCATCGCATACAGGAAAGGCTTGAGCGTGGAGCCCGGCGAACGGATCCCGCGCACCATGTCGACATGGCTAAAACGGCGCGGATCGGAAAAATCCGCCGAGCCGGCATAGGCCAGGATTTCCAGCGACTGGCTATCCATGACCAGCGCAGCCATCGACACAAAGCGCGGCAATTGCCCGATGCGGTCAGCGAGCATTCTCTCCAGCATGACTTGCATATCCCGGTCCAAGGTCGAGCGCACGACGGTGGGAGCGACGCTCAGCGCGCCATGCTGCGTTGCCCGCAGTGCCGATTGATGCAGGCGCTCTGCGGCGAGCGGCGCCAGCCAGGCCAGGCGCGGTGGATTGGCACCGACCTTCTCGATCAGGGCATCGTTCACTTCCGCCTGCGTCCAATGGTGCAGCTGCGCCATGCGGCGCAAGACTTTGTCGCGCGCCTTTTGCGCAAGGTCAGCGTGGCGGTCCGGCCGCAAGCGCGATGGTGCTTGCGGCAGCACCACCAGCAAGGCGGCTTCGGCAGACGAAAGCTGGATCGCACTTTTTCCAAGATAGCTTCGGCTGGCCATTTCCACGCCTTCGACGATGCCGCCCATCGGTGCATGGTTCAGATACAGGGTGAGAATTTCCCGCTTTGACAAGCGCAGTTCAAGCTGGACGGCACGCGCCATCTGCCTTAGCTTGCCGGTCATGCTGCGCGACACCGGCTCCTGGGTGCGCGCCACCTGCATGCTCAGGGTGGAGCCGCCGGAGACAATGCGTCCATGCGCGATCCATTGCCAGCCGGCGCGCAGCATCGCGATCGGGTTAATGCCGGGATGCCAGTAAAACCAGCGGTCTTCGTAGGTCAGCAGCGCCTCCAGATAGCGTGGCGAGACTTGCTCGGGCGTCACGGGAAAACGCCATACTCCATCTGCATCCGGCCAGCCGCGCAGGGGCGAGCCGTCCCGCGCGACGACCACTAGACCAGCGGCGTCGTGCGGGATTGGCGGCGGAAAAAGTTGATCGGCCAGGAGCAGGCAAGCCAGCAATACAGCCAGGCTAGCCCGCCAGGGATGCCGCCACATCCATGACTTCACAGCGACAAGACGCGGATTCATTGGGGGAGTCTTCATTGTGCAAGGGCATGGAACAGGATGCCAGGCCGCCCGCCTGCTGCGACCATGGTCCTCTTCTATCGCCCTACTTCCCCGCAGCGCGCGGATCCACCACGCTCACCGGTTCCGAGGCGGGCCCATAGGCACGCAGCTCGGGGCGATACATATCCTCGGCAAACGTCCCCGGCACATGGAAGCGACCGGGCGTGACCACGCGCAGCATGTAGAACAGGTTCGTGGCGTGGCCGTCGAGCCGCGCGGCAGCGACAAAGCGGTCGTCCCGATATTCCTTGTGCTTGATCCGCTCGTCGCTCATCGCGCTTGCCAGGTTGACACCGTCGATCGTGAATTCCCCCGCCTGGGGCCCCTGTGACAGGTTCAGGTTTTCCACTTCCAGTCCGGCGGGGATGTGGTCGACG
>DATEZO010000022.1:0-2718 GCA_035255485.1 Burkholderiaceae bacterium | reverse complement strand
CGGCGCGTCCTGATACAGCATCCCGACGATCGCCATCATCGAGGCGAAATTACCGAGAAAGAAAAGCTGGAGGATCGTGTTTGCGCGCGCCAGCGACGCCGGCAGCAGGAAACCGGCGACAAAGAGTGAAAGCATCTTCGCCAGCTCAGCGGCGGCGCAGGCAACCGCGCTGTCGAGTGCCCGGGGAATCATCCAGTAGGCGGTCGTCAGCAGGAACACCAGCAGGCCGGTCAGACCGTGCGCATTCCATGCTTCCAGCCGACTCAACCGCTCAGAATCAGTTTGCAGCGCCGACATGCTGCGGCTGCAGGCGATGCCGGCGACGAGCAGCATCGGGATCTGCACGAGCATGTGGCGCGTCATGGTCTGTTCCAGATCTTGCCGCAATGCGACGGCAGCTATCAGCAGCCCAGCGCCAAGAATCGCCCATGTGGCATCGGAACGGGGCGCTCGCGCCATCTTCACGAGGCCGCTCCCTTCTGTGCGGCGGCCAGCGCGTGCGCCAGCGCCGCTTCCGGCTGGTCGTAGTCGACGATGCGCACCATGCGGCCATCGGGACTCAGGATATGGAAGGCGGCATTGTGCTGGAATTCGCCCATTGGCGCGGGGATGACGGTGATGCCGAACGCATCGAGCAGGGAATTGCGCTGCCGTGCATCCGTCACGCGGGCGAAGCGCCAGCCGGATTGCGCATGCATGCGCTTTGCATACGCGGCTAGCTCGGGCTGACCGTCGGTCGCATCGAAGCTGATGCTCAGCAGGCGGATTTTCGATTCCAGTCCGCGTGCGCGGATGGTGTCTTGCAGCTGCTGGAACTCGGTGCCCATCACGGAGCAGACCGAGTTGCATCGGGCATAGAAAAACACCGCGATGGTTGCGCGTCCACCTTCGCGCAGCGCCTGCGCGAGCGGCAATGGAGGCCCGCTTTCATACGTGATTGTCGCGTCCGGCAGCTGCCGCGGATGCTCCCTGATCGACAGCCGCCGCGCATCCTCGGTCGTCACCACCTGGAAGCCGTCTGTGATGCGCCAGGCGGCGGCCATCGCGAGCACGACGATCAGCAGGAGCGTGGCCAGCGTTTTTGCCGGTGCTCCCGCTGTTGCGGCGTTACTTGAGCTTGTCGAGCTCATCGTCTCCGTTCCACGGCGTCTTGCGGTCCTTGCTCGCTTCGCGCACGCTTTTCACTGCAGACGCGTCGATCTTGCCCGCGCTGTTGCCGAAATGGGTGCGCACATGGGACAGCACGGCGGCGATTTCCGCGTCGCTCATCTTTTCGCCGAACGCGGGCATGGCGCCGTTGTAGGCTGTGCCTTTCACCGTCAGCTTGCCGGAGATGCCGTGCAGGAGAATATTGACTGGCAGCGTTTCCTTCGCATTGACCCATTCCGAGCCGGCCAGCGGCGGAAAGACGCCGGGCACGCCGGCGCCGCTGGCTTGGTGGCAGGCCGCGCATTGCGCCCCGAATAGTTGCGCGCCATCGGCCGCGCTGCCGCCTGCGCGCCCGGTCAGGTCCGCCGGGGTGCGGTTGTCGCCGAGCGCCGGGTTGCTGTTCGGCTTGGCCGTGAAAATGTAGCCAACCGCCCATAGCAGCGCCATGCTGACAATGACGATGACCTTGCGCGGCACCGGCACGATGTTTTCATGCGGGTCGGGATGCTCCCGTTTCTGCGCCTGGGCGTGCTTAATATCCTGAATCATGATCGAACTCCATGGAGGTGCGGAGCGCTGGTCGCGCTCCGGCATAAACGTTGTCGGACGGATTGTCGGACGCTGGCAGCAGCGCTATTTCTTGGCGTCCTCGGCGTCGATCGCCGGATAGGTATGGTCCAGTCCCAACAGGTACTGCACCAGATCGAGCGCCTCCGGTCTTGCCACCACCACCTTGCCGGGCGGCGCATAGCCGGGCGGCAGGTTCACCACCTTGTCGCCGCTGTCGGCCTGGTCCTTGACCTCGAACAGGTAAGGATAGGACGGCATGATGCTGCCGGCGGTGTAGGCGCGCGGCTGGTACAGGTGGCCGAGCTGCCAGTCCGCGCTCGGCTGGCGCGCGCCGATGTTGAACAGGTCGGGGCCGGTGCGCATAGTGCCCAGCAGGTGCGGACTGTCGTAGTAGTAGTCCGCTGCCACCGAAGCTCGGCCCCACCCGCGCTGGGCGTCCGGCGCCTGCGATTTGTCGCGCGGCTGCTGAGAGTGGCAGTACACGCAGCCGTTCTTGATGTACTGCTCGCGCCCGCGCAGCTGGGCCGAGCTATAGGGTTTGAGGCCGGCCGCCGGTTTGACGCCGGATAGTTGCAGATACGGCATGATGACCAGGGTCGAGGTCGCCAGCGCCAGCGTCACCATGGCGCCGGTCAGAAGTTTTAGTTCGTTTTCCATGAATATTCTCGCGGCAGGGAAACAGCGGAAGGAGATGTCGTGTACAGCAGTGCGGCGCCGATGCGGCGCGGGCCGAAGCGGAATGCCATCGCAATGAAGTGGAATGCGAACACCAGATGGCCGAGCGTCATCAAGGCACCACCGATCGAGCGGCCCTTCAGGTACGGGATCGTCACGTTCACCGAATCCATGAACGGCTTGGCGGCATCCAGCATCGCCGTGCCTTGCAGCCAGCCGCCGATGGTCAGGCTGATCACATAGATCGAAAAGCCCGCCACGACCAGCCAGAAATGCGCGGCGATCAGCTTCGGATAAGGCCATTCCCAGGCCATCACGCGCGGC
>DATEZO010000021.1:0-47072 GCA_035255485.1 Burkholderiaceae bacterium | reverse complement strand
TTGGTGGCCCGGGGCGGAATCGAACCACCGACACAAGGATTTTCAATCCTCTGCTCTACCGACTGAGCTACCAGGCCAAGGCGCGCAAGTATAGCAAAGCTGTCGAAAAGCGCAAGTTTTTTCGTGCAATGCGAATGCGTTGCAGCCATTATAATGCGATTCATTCGGCATTTATTTCCAATTCCATGGTGGCTTTTCGTTTCATGCATTTGCAAAGTGATATTTGTATTATCGGCAATGGCGCTATTGGCAAGGTGGCGGCGTTGGGGTTCGCGCAGACCGGGCATCGTGTTTCGCTGCTGAGTCCGGAGCCGGGCGGGCGCGCCGGCGGCCAAGCGGCGCACGCGGCAAATTGGGATGTGCGGGTATATGCGCTCAATCAGGTCGCGCACGACGTGCTGTCGTCCGTAAGGGTATGGGATGCGCTCGATGCCAGCCGTATCGCGCCGGTCGACGCGATGCTCGTCAAGGGGGATGGCGGGCAGGATGCCGGCAGCCTTGCCTTTGATGCGTATGGCGCGCGAGTCGGCGCACTGGCATGGATTGTGGAAGACGCGAATCTGAACCATGCACTGGATGCCGCGCTGAGATTCGCGCCCAATGTCACGAGCATTTGCGGACGGGCCAGGACATTGCGCGTTGATGATGGCAATGCAACCGTCACGCTGGAGAACGGCGATACGCTTGCCGCGCCGCTGCTGGTAGGCGCCGATGGCGCGCAATCATGGGTGCGCGGTCAATGCGATATCGGGATCGATTATCGTCCTTACCATCAGTGTGCGATCGTGACCAATTTCGAGTGCGAGAAGCCGCACCACGGCGTTGCGTACCAGTGGTTCACTGCGGCGGAAGGCATCATTGCGCTGTTGCCTTTGCCTGGACAGCGGGTCTCGCTGGTATGGTCGGCGCCGGACGCGCTGGCCAGTACATTGCTGAATGGATCATTGGACGAACTGGCGCAACGGCTGTCGGTATACGCCGCGGAAAAGCTGGGAACGCTGCGACCGATTCAGCCGGAAGCTGTGAAATCGTTTCCGCTGTCCTTGCTGCGCCCGCATGCCATCACCGCACCGCGCGTGGCGCTGGTAGGGGATGCCGCGCATGTGGTGCATCCTCTCGCCGGACACGGGATGAATCTCGGATTCGGGGATGTCGCGGCATTGCTGAAAGCGGTAGCAGAGCGCGAGCCGCAACGCGATTGCGGGGACGCGCGCGTACTGGCGCGTTATGCGCGCGCGCGCAAGGAAGAGATCTTGTTGATGCAGTTGGCGACCGATGGCCTGGAGCGCCTGTTCGCAACGGAATTTGAGCCGTTGCGGGTAGCGCGAAATCTGGGAATGAACCTGCTCGACAGGTTGCCGGCCATAAAAAGGCGGCTGGTGGCGCATGCATTGGGACGACCGTCGTAAACAGCATCATACCTATTCATCTGGAAAATATCATGACATTGTTTAAAACCGTGACAGCCGGATTGCTGAGCCTGGTTGCCAGTCTGGCATTGGCCGAAACCGCGCAGGAAACGGCCATCAAGAAGCTGATCGAGCCGCGCCTGGGCGAAGGCGTAACAGTCGATTCGGTTACCAGGACGCCGTATGCCGGCCTGTTTGAAGTGCGCGCCGGCGGCGATATTTTCTATACCGATGAAAAGGCGAAATACCTGTTCGTCGGCCGCGTAATCGATACCAAAACGTATCAGGACTACACGAAAGAGCGGGTTGACGAGATCAACAAGATCAAGTTTACCGACCTGCCGTTCGATGCCGCACTGAAAACGGTGAAAGGCAACGGCAAGCGCGTGATCGCCGTGTTCGAGGACCCGAATTGCGGCTATTGCAAGCGTTTTCGCCATACCCTGCAGGGCATGGATAACGTGACGATCTATACCTTCATGTATAACATCCTGGCAGAGGATTCGGCGGTCAAGTCACGCAACATCTGGTGTTCCGCCGATCGTGCGAAAGCGTGGGATGACTGGATGCTGAATGGCAAGATGGCGCCGGTAGCGCCCGCCAACTGCACCGCCCCGAACGAAAAGGTGCTTGCGCTGGGGCGGAAGATGAAGATCACCGGCACGCCAACCATCTTCTTTGCAGACGGCTCGCGAATTCCCGGTGCGATCGATGCAAAGGCGCTGGAAGCAAAGCTTGCCACGATCAGGTAGCCGTTGGTTGCAGGCGTTTGGCCGGCGCGCATTCTGCATGCCAAAGACATGCGCTCCTTTATCGGCAATCAACAGAGACTGGCTTTACGACAGATGGATCAACAACACATGAACCGGATCGCCGGCATCCTGCTTGCTGCAGGCAAGGGATCTCGCTTTGCGCCTGACGGCGCGCGCAACAAGCTGTTGCAGATGCTGCCAGGCGGGGATACGGTCGTTGCGGCGGCGGCACGCAATCTGCGCGCGGCATTGCCGTATGTTCTGGCGGTGATCCGCTCCGGCGACCATGCGATGGCATCCGTGCTGGGGGCGCTTGACTGCACTATTTCCGAATGCCCGACCGCCGAGCAGGGCATGGGCGTGTCGCTTGTGCACGGATTGACGCAGGCGCGCGATGCAGGCGGATGGGTGATTGCATTGGCCGATATGCCGCACGTGCAGCCGGCGACCATCACGGCGCTCGTCAATGCCATCGCACAGGGCGCCGATATTGCTGTGCCGGTCTGTCGCGGGCGGCGCGGCAATCCGGTCGCGTTCAGCCGTGTCCATCTGCCGCAACTGCTGCAACTCGGTGGCGACCAGGGCGCGCGCAGCCTGCTCAAGACTTGCGCCGTCACGGAAGTGCCGGTGGAAGATGATGGTATTTTCAGGGACATCGATACGCCGGATGATCTTGATTGTTCCATCGCATCCGCCTGACGGAACCGTCCGAATGCGTATGTGCCGCTGCAATACCGTTACACTATGCGGTTTGCCGCTTCCTGAACGATTGATCATGCAATGCATACCGCTTTCCGGCATAGTCGAATCCGTCCGATTTCCATGATGCCATGAATACCCATTTCATCAACCGGCGGCTGGCGCATCTGCTGGGGTTCGTTGGCCTGGTCCCGTTTGGACTACTCATGCTGGCATGCTGGGTCGTGGATCCGGACTGGCTTGGCGCATTCATCAAGTCGCAGCTTGCCTACGGCATCCTGATCCTGTCATTCCTGGGCGGGATTCACTGGGGTGCGACCATGATGTCAGGCGACCTGTCTGCGGAGCGCACGAAAAAGACGCTACTCTGGAGCGCCACGCCGGCGCTGGTTGCGTGGCTGGCCACGATGGCGGGCGGGTTTGGTTTTGCGGTGCTGATGGCAGGCTTCATCGCCGCTTATCAAGTCGACAAGCGCCTGTATGCATGGTATCGGTTTCCGGAATGGCTGATCCGTTTGCGCCTTGTCCTGACGAGTGCGGTTGTCGGGATGCTGGCGATGACAGTGATTGCCGTGAATGTCAGAGGATAAAAGAATCATGATGAAAAATGCAGTCCACTATACGATTGTGGCCAGGGATCTGGCGGCGCACCTGTTTGAAGTCACCCTGACGATCCAGGCGCCGGATAAGGAGGGACAGATTTTCGCATTGCCCGCATGGATACCTGGCAGCTACATGATCCGTGAGTTCGCGCGCAATATCGTCCAGATCGATGCGTCAGCCGGCGGCAAGGCGGTCGCGCTCGAAAAACTCGACAAGCATACCTGGCAGGCAGCACCGTGCGACCGGCCCCTGGTGCTGCGCTATGACGTCTATGCCTGGGATTTGTCGGTGCGCGCCGCGCATCTGGACCAGACGCACGGCTTCTTCAATGGCACCAGCGTCTTCCTGCGCGTGGCCGGACAGGAAAAGGCGCCGCATGTGGTCGATATCCGGCGTCCGGACGATGACGCTTGCGCATCATGGCGCGTGGCGACAGCGCTGCCGGAACTGAAGGCGAAGCGCTACGGTTTCGGCACCTATATCGCGGCCGATTATGACGAGCTGATCGACCATCCGGTCGAGATGGGGAACTTCGAGCTGGCGACCTTCAAGGCGCATGGCGTACCGCACGATGTCGTCATCACGGGCCGGGTGCCGAATCTCGATATGGCGCGTCTGACGGAGGACCTGAAGAAGATATGCGAGCAGCAGATTGCCCTGTTCGAGCCGAAAACAAAACGCGCGCCGATGGACCGTTATGTGTTCATGACGATGGCGGTGGGTGACGGCTATGGCGGTCTGGAACATCGGGCATCGACCGCCCTGATTTGCGCGCGCGCTGATTTACCGGTGAAAGGCCGGAAGGAAATGGCCGACGGCTATTGCACCTACCTCGGATTGTGCAGCCACGAATATTTTCATACCTGGAACGTCAAGCGCATCAAGCCGGCAGCGTTTGCGCCATACGATCTGAACGTGGAAACCCATACGCCGTTGCTGTGGCTGTTCGAGGGATTCACCAGTTATTACGACGACCTGATCATGGTGCGCAGCGGCGTGATCGACGAGGCGGCGTATCTGAAGCTGATCGCAAAAGCCGTGAACGGCGTGTTGCGCGGCAGTGGCCGCCACAAGCAGAGCGTCGCCGAATCCAGTTTCGATGCATGGACCAAATACTACCGGCAGGATGAGAATTCGCCGAATGCGATTGTCAGTTATTACACCAAGGGCTCGCTGGTCGGTCTGGCGCTCGATCTTGTCATCCGCACGGAAACCGCAGGCAAAAAATCGCTCGACGATGTGATGCGCGCATTGTGGCAGCGATATGGGCGGGACTTTTATTCAGCCGGCCGCAACGGTGGAAAGGGCGTGACGCAGGCAGATGTGGAAACGCTGCTCGACGACGTGACCGGCCTGAAGCTGAAGCGCATGCTGGGTCGTTTCACCCAGGGCACCGCCGATTTGCCGCTGGCAAAACTGCTGGTGCCGTTTGGCGTGGAACTGACCGATACGCGCAAGGACATCAAGCCGGCGCTGGGCGCGCGCACCGTGCGCGATGGCACGGACTGCAAGCTGGCGAACGTGTACGAGGACGGCTCCGCGCATCGTGCCGGCTTGTCGGCCGGCGATCTCCTGGTTGCGCTTGACAGCGTGCGCGTGTCGGCTGCCAATCTGGATAATTTGCTGGCGCGCTATCGTGTCGGCGATACTGTCACGCTACATGCGTTCCGGCGTGATGAATTGATGCGCTTTACCGTGAAACTGGCCGCTGACGATACCCCGCAGGTAACGCTGACAGCGCAGCCAAAACCTGTCGCAGCCAGTCGCTTGCGAGCTGCCTGGCTGCATAAATAGATCGCGAATGTGCTGCCTACCATTGGCCGGCAGATTTGAGGGAGCACTTGAAAAGGCAGTGAAGCGGTACGGTACTATTCGTGGCGCGGTCACGAATGAATATTGTCCGTCTTGCACATCATTGACGCATCATGCCGGGGGCATGGCTGGCGGTTGCCCCATTTTGGCTCGATTGATCTGAGTCAAAGTAACCTTAAAAAGGGCAGCCTATGCTAACGATTCATGTGCTTTCCGTATGGAAAGCCTGTTTTGCCGATACCGTAAGTCCAGCCTCTGAACCCGTTGCGCAGCACTGGCGGCGTTGCTAGCGGCCTGCCATTTGTCCATTTGTCTATTTCTCAATATCGCAGGAAACCATGTCGATCAAATTTGGAATACTAAGAATGTCATCCGCAAACGGAAAACTTGCGCTGCGCCTTGCAGCCGGCTTTGGCGTTGTCCTGCTGCTGATGGCAACCATGATCGGTGTCGGCTTTACGCAATTCACCCACGTCGGCGAAACGAACCGGCAATTGATTGAAAGGGATTGGGTCAATGCCGATGCCATCAATGCGATTACCGCCACCACGGGTGCGAATGCGCATGAGGCCATGAGCCTGCTGCTGGCGGAAGAGGCGATGCATTTTGCGGAAATCTCGGGCAGGATTGACAGTAACCGCAGGAAGGTCGAAGCGGCGCTCGCAACGCTGAACAAGGCGATCTATACCGCACAGAGCAAGGCGCTGCTGGCCAGAATCGAAGAAGAGCGCGCTCAATATATCGATTCCGTCAGTATGGTGATCCGGCTGGCGGCGGACGGTAAGCGCGATGAGGCGTCAAGAGCCGTGCTGGACGCGGCCTTGCCTGCGCTGAACAAGCTTCAGGATTCCATGAAAAGCATGTCGGAGCTGCAGAGAAAGATCGCCGAAGCAACCACGATGGATGTCAGAAAAGAAATCAATGCCGCGCGCCTGCAGATGCTGATGCTGGGGATTGCAGCGATCCTGATGGGCATCGGTTTCGCTTACTGGATTCATCGTTCGCTGGCGTGCCCGTTTACCTGCTGCGAGCGGCATTAATGCGCTTTTCCTTCGCCTTGATCTGTCAGAAGTGGTGCATGCCCTGTGGCCGGGGTTTGCATGCCACCATCCTGGCGCTGATGTGCGCCGAAGATGCCGCCGGCAGATGAATTCGTCGCATTTACCTGGAGTATCATTAAAAATACTATAAAACTCCCAATAAGGCAGCGCGCCTTTAATAATACGTAGTGGAGTATATGGTTTGCAACGCTACAGGCCGATGCGCGCCAGATGCCGTCGCACCGAGAAGCCCGAACCTGCCCACCCCAGCGCCGCGCTGACCGCCAGCAATGCAAGCGAAGGTAGCAGTCCTAGTGGCGCAAGCCGGAATTCCGATGCATACAGGCGCGCGACATCGGCAATCGCGCCATTCAGCGGCCCCAGCGCCAGTGCCACTGCGCCGAGCGCCAGCGCACCGGCACACAGGCCGAGCAGCGCGCCGGTATAGTAAAACGGGCGATAGATATACGCATCGGTGGCGCCGACCAGTTGCATCACCTCGATTTCCTCGCGCTGGCTCATGACCTGCAGGCGAATGGTGTTGAAGACGACCGCCACCACCACCGCGCCCAGCGTGGCGGCCAGGAACGCCAGCGCCAGCCGCAGCACATGCAGCAACGCCGCCAGGCGCTTGACCCATGCCGAATCGACCTGCACATAGTCAACCCCGGGCAGGGCCTTCAATTGCGCGGCGATCATGTCCACGCGGGTTGCTTCGGCGGCGTCGCGAAATCCGGCCAGTTTCAGCACATAGCCGTCCGGCAGCGGATTGGCGCCCAGCGCGGTGACTGCATCGGCCAGTCCGCTGCGGTTTTTCAGGGCGCCAAGCGCATTCTCGCGCGAGACGAATTCCAGCTTGCCGGTGCTGCGCGCCGCCTGCACGATGCTGCGGATCTGCGGGGCCAGCGCCGTTACCCGGTCGCGCGGAGTATCCATCGCCAGGAAGATGCTGATTTCCGGTTCGACCGCCAGCTGTTCCGATAGCGGGCGCACGTTTTCCAGTACCGTCAATCCGGCAAACGGCAGCGCCAGCGCAATCGCCACTACCAGCATGTTCAGAAAAAAACCGCTGCGCGGTCGTGCCAGGTGCCGCAATGCGTCGGATAGCGCACAGGCATGTTGGCCGAGCCAGGTTCTCATGCCGATTCTCCCGCCGCGCCGCCATTGTGCCAGCCATCGGCCACGCGCCCCTGTGCCAGATAGATGGTCCGGCTGGCGCGATCCAGGATCTGTTCGTCATGGGTCGAGATCAGGCAGGTGACGCCCGCCGCATGAAACGCCTGCAAGGCATCGATCACCCGATTGGCGCTGACGCGGTCGAGATTGGCGGTCGGCTCGTCGGCCAGGATGATTTGCGGCCGGTTCACGATGGCGCGCGCAATCGATGCGCGCTGCTGTTCGCCACCGGACAGGCTTTGCGGCGACGACGCGGCCTTGTCGAGCAAATCGACCTTGTCGAGCGCGGCGCGGGCGCGCTTTTCCGCCTCGCTCCTGGTCGATCCGCTGACCAGCAGGGGCAGCATCACATTCGCCAGCACATTGCGGTCGGACAGCAGACGCTGCTGCTGCAGGATCAGGCCGAGATTGCGGCGCAGATAAGGCAGGCCGGAGGCCTTCAGCCGGCCGATGTCATGGCCATTGACCTGCACTGCGCCGGCACTCGGGCGTTCGATGGCGGCAATCATTTTCAGCAGCGTCGATTTGCCCGCGCCTGACGGTCCGGCCAGATAGACCAGTTCACCCTTGACGATCGACAGCGTCACATCCGACAGCGCGACTGCGTCTTTCGCATAGTGCTTGGAAACGTGCTGGAATTCGATCATGGCTGTCATCAGTCGAGCAGTGCGTCCGTGAATTCCTGCGCATTGAATGGCTGCAGATCTTCGATCTTTTCGCCAACGCCGATGAAATATACCGGCACCGGCCGCGTCTTGGCGATCGCCGCCAGCACGCCGCCCTTGGCTGTGCCGTCGAGCTTGGTGATGATCAGGCCGGTCAGTCCGAGCGCATCGTCGAACGCCTTGACCTGCGCCAGCGCGTTTTGCCCGGTATTGCCGTCGATGACCAGCAGCACTTCATGTGGTGCGGAAGCCATGCCCTTGCCGATCACGCGCTTGATTTTTTTCAGCTCTTCCATCAGGTGCAATTGCGTCGGCAGGCGGCCGGCGGTGTCGATCATCACGACATGCGTGCCGCGTGCCTGCGCCGAATGCACCGCATCGAAGGCGACCGCGGCCGGGTCGCCGGATTCCTGCGAGATCACGGTCACGTTGTTGCGTTCGCCCCAGATCGTCAACTGTTCGCGCGCCGCGGCGCGGAAGGTGTCGCCGGCGGCCAGCAGCACCGATTGATGATGCGCCTGCAAATGCTTGGCGAGCTTGCCGATGGTGGTGGTCTTGCCGGCGCCGTTGACACCCGCGATCATCATCACCAGCGGCTGATGGCGGCCCAGCACCAGCGGTTTTTGCAGCGGTGTCAACAGGTCGATCAGCAAGGTGCGCAGCGCCGCCTTGACCTGCGCTGCGTCGGTCAGCTTGTCTTCCTTGACCTTGCGCTTCAACGCCTCCAGCAGGGTGTGCGTCGCCTCGACCCCGGCATCCGACATGAGTAATGCCGATTCCAGTTCTTCGTACAGTTCGTCGCCGATTTTCGCGCCGACAAACAGCAAGGTCAGGTTGGTCGAGGTTTTTGACAGGCCGGCTTTCAGGCGCGTCAGCCAGGAGCGCTTCTGCTCCTCCGGCGGTGGGGGCGCAGGGACAATCTCGCCCGCACTTTCGGGCAGGGAAGGCGGTGGCGGCGCGACCGCCTCCTGCAGTGCAGGCGGCGGGTGCGGTACACTCGGCTCTGATGCCGGTTGCGGTACGGGGACCGGCGCGTCTTTCGGTTTTCTCTTGAAGAAACTAAACATCGGGAATGTAGGTGGAAATGCAGTCTTGCAGCAATGCCGCAGACGAGAAGATACAATTTGAACGCATTCGCAACAGCGCGACGAAGATCCATGTCGCCATTCGCGAAATATATTTCTTATTTTAACAGAGCACGGATCATGAAATTTCATATCAGGTTGTTACTGGTTATGCTGCTGATGTGCCTGTCGGCAATCGCCCATGCGGAAATCGCCCAGGAATTCATGCTGAAAAACGGCATGAAAATCATTGTCAAGGAAGACCATCGCGCGCCAACCGTGGCGCACATGATCTGGTACCGGATCGGGTCGATGGATGAAATCAACGGCACCACCGGCGTCGCCCATGCACTGGAGCACATGATGTTCAAAGGCACCAGGACGCTCAAGCCGGGCGAATTCAGCCAGCGTGTGGCCGCGCTGGGCGGGCGCGAAAATGCGTTCACCAACAAGGATTACACCGCCTATTTCCAGCAGATCGAAAAATCGAAGCTGGAAGCGATGATGACGCTGGAAGCCGACCGCATGGCGAACCTGGTATTTGACAAGGATGAATTCGCCCGGGAAATCCGGGTGGTGATGGAAGAACGCCGCTGGCGCACCGACGACCAGCCGATTCCGCTGGTGTATGAAGCGCTGTATGCGGCCGCATTTGAAGCCCATCCTTACCATCATCCGATCGTGGGCTGGATGGATGACCTGGAGCACATGACCGTGCAGGATGCCAAGGCCTGGCACGACCACTGGTATGCGCCCAACAATGCCATCATGGTGGTGTCGGGCGATGTCGATGCGAAACAGGTATTTGCGATGGCGAACCGGCATTTCGGCCCGATCAAGCCCAAGGCGCATTGGCCGACCAAGCCGCAGAACGAGCCGCCGCAGCACGGCATCAGGCGCGTTACCGTGAAGGCGCCGGCGGAAAATCCGTATGTCGTGCTGGCGTTCAAGGTCCCCACCCTGCGCAATGTCGAAAAGGATGTCGATCCGCATGCGCTCGATGTACTGGCGGCGGTGCTGGACGGCTACGACAATGCGCGCCTGAACGCGCAACTGGTGCGCACCGACAAGGTGGCGAATTCAGTGGGGGCGGGCTATTCCGGGATCGAGCGCGGCCCGGTGCTGTTCCTGCTGGACGGCGTGCCGGCCAATGGTACCACCGCGGCGGAACTCGAAAAGCGGCTGCGGGCAGAAGTGGAAAAAATCGCCAGGGACGGTGTCTCCGAACCGGAATTGAAGCGCGTCAAGGCGCAACTGGTGGCCGGACAGATCTACAAGCGCGATTCGATTTTCGGACAGGCGATGGAAATTGGCGAAATGGAAATGAGTGGCTTGTCGCACAAGCAAATCGACCGGGTGATTGAAAAACTGAAGGAAGTGACGGCGCAGCAGGTGCAGGCAGTAGCACGGAAGTATTTCAGCGACGATGCGCTGACGGTGGCAACGCTGGTGCCGCTGCCGATTACCGAAAAGAAAGCGCCGCCGCCGGAGTTCCGGCATTAGTGATTCGCTCGGTGCGCAGGCAGGCACGGTAGCCCGGATTGCACTGCGCTCCATCCGGGCTACATTTCATTGATTCATTCTTTTCCTGGAGTATGGGTAAAAACATATTGGAATGCGCAATGAATATGCGGCATTTTAAAAATACAGTATGGTGTATAAAAAGGACGTAGGTATGCTCAAAAAACCACTTTTCCTGTTGCTATTGCTGTTTGCCTGCAGTTTTGCGCACGCTGCCTTGCATATCCAGTCCTGGACGCTGGCCAGCGGCGCGCGCGTACTGTTTGTCGAGAACCATTCGATTCCGATACTGGATCTGAATGTCGAATTCGACGCCGGCGCGCGGCGCGATCCGCCCGGCAAGGCTGGCACCGCCGCACTCACCAATCACATGCTGGCGCGCGGCGTGCATGAAGCGCTGCTGCCGGGACCTTCGCCGCAAGTCGAACCGGCACTGACCGAAGCGCAGATTTCCGATGCATTTGCCGATATCGCCGCGCAACCGGGCGATGATGCCGGCGAAGACCGGGCCGGGATGAGCTTGCGCACGCTATCCAGCCAGGAGGAACGCGATACCGCGGTCAGGCTGCTGGCCCGCCTGCTGGCGCATCCGAGCTTCCCGGCGGACTTTTTCGCGCGCGACAAGGCACGCACGATTGCCGCCATCAAGGAAGATCTCACCAAGCCCGAGGCGATTGCCGACAAGGCGTTTTCCCGGCTGGCCTATGGCGCGCATCCCTATGGCCAGGAAACCACCGTTGCCACGGTCGAGGCGATCACGCGCGAGGATCTGCTGGCCTTTCACGGCGCGCATTATGTGGCGAATCGCGCGGTGATTGCCATGATTGGCGACATCACGCGCGCGCAGGCGGACGCGATTGCACAGCAACTGACGATGCGCCTGCCGCAAGGCGCGCCGCTGCCCGCGCTACCGGAAGTTCCCCTGGCGCAGGCAAAGGAAGAACGCATCGCGCATCCGGCATCGCAGTCGCATATCTTGATCGGCGCGCCGGCAGTAGCGCGCGGCGATGCCGATTACTTTGCGCTGATTACCGGTAATTACGTACTGGGCGGCGGCGGTTTCGTGTCGCGACTGACGCAGGAAGTGCGCGAGAAGCGCGGCCTGGCCTATAGCGTCTACAGCACCTTCAATCCGCTGGCGCAGAAGGGACCGTTTGAAATCGGCCTGCAAACCAAAAAGGAACAGACCGATCAGGCGCTGTTGATCGTGCGCGATGTGCTGGCCACCTATCTGCGGGATGGGCCGACGCCCAAGGAATTGAAGGCGGCGAAAGACAACCTGATCGGCGGTTTTCCCCTGCGCATCGACAACAACCGCAAGATTCTTGGTAACATCGCCGCCATTGGCTACTACAATCTGCCGCTCGATTATCTCGATACCTGGACTGCCAATGTTGCCAAGGTGACGCTCGGCGATATCAGGGCGGCCTTCAAACGGAAAATCGCGGCCGACAGGCTGGTGACAGTGGTGGTCGGCGCGACAACGCCGTAAGCCCTGTACCGGCCATGCGGCAAGCCCACCCTACCTTGAACAGCATGCGACATCAACACGGCAGGAAGCCGGCGACCGGACGCACCGGGCCGGCGCATCAGCATCAAATTCGCATCATCGGCGGGCAATGGAAGCGCACGCCGCTACCGGTGCCGGACGCCGAAGGCTTGCGGCCGACCCCTGACCGGGTGCGCGAAACGGTCTTCAACTGGCTGCAGCATCTGCTGGATGGCGCATGGAGCCGTGCCGCCTGTCTCGACCTGTTCGCCGGCACCGGCGTACTGGGGTTTGAAGCCGCCAGCCGCGGCGCGGCGCGGGTCGTCATGGTGGAATCGGGCGTGCCGGCGGTGCGCCAGCTGGAAGCAACCAGGCAGAAATTGCATGCGGATCAAGTCGATATCCTGCGCGGTGACGCCCTGGTCATTGCCCAGCGGCTGGCGGCGGACGATGCGCGCTTCGACGTGATTTTTCTTGATCCGCCCTATCATCAAGACTGGCTGGCGCGGATGTTGCCGTCGTGCAAACGACTGCTGGCGGAAAACGGCCTGGTCTATGCGGAAGCGGAAACGCCGCTGGCGTACGACAATACGCCGGACTGGCTGGCCGGATGGGAAGTGATCCGCGCAGACAGGGCAGGTATGGTGTTCTATCATTTGCTGCAATGCAAGAGCCAGCCTGATTTTCAGGCATAATGCGTTTTTTCTGTATTGCCAGTGTCTGGCACTGCCTTGCCGGGCAAAGCATGGCGGACAGACACTGACTTGATGACATATCAGGGGAGCCATAATGGTCACAGCCGTTTATCCGGGAACATTCGATCCACTCACGCGCGGCCACGAAGATCTGGTCCGGCGTGCCTCCGGCCTGTTTGGCAAGCTGATTGTCGGTGTTGCCGACAGCAAGAATAAAAAGCCGTTTTTTTCGCTGGAAGACCGCCTGGCCATTTCAAATGAAGTGCTCGGGCATTATCCGAACGTCCAGGTCGAGAGCTTTTCCGGGTTGCTGAAGGATTTCGTGCGCCGCCACGATGCGCGCGTGATCGTGCGCGGATTGCGCGCCGTGTCCGACTTCGAGTACGAGTTCCAGATGGCTGGAATGAACCGTTATCTGCTGCCCGATGTCGAAACCCTGTTTCTGACGCCGTCGGACCAGTACCAGTTCATCTCCGGCACGATTGTGCGCGAAATCGCGATCCTGGGCGGCGATGTCTCGAAATTCGTTTTTCCGTCGGTTGAAAAGTGGCTGAAACAGAAAGTCGCCGCAGACGCCGATGAATGATTCGGCACGATAAAATCGAGGTTTTATCCTGCGCTGTTCCCCGCTCGCGCTCTGCGAGAGGGGATCAATAGGAGATGCGGCGTCCTGCTTGTGCATGCCGCATCAGGAATTCACCGAGATTGTGATGGCATTGATTATTGCGGACACGTTACCCGGGATTGCGCAAGGCACTGCCTTGCGCCGGGCGGTGCACCGAACGCTACTTGAGCAGGATGAAGCATGGCATTGATTATCACGGACGATTGCATCAATTGCGACGTATGCGAGCCGGAATGTCCGAACGGCGCGATTTACATGGGGCCGGAGATCTACGAGATCGACCCCGGCAAATGCACCGAGTGCGTCGGCCATTACCATGAGCCACAATGCCAGCAGGTGTGCCCGGTCAGCTGTATTTTGCTCGATCCGGCGCGGCGCGAGACGAAAGAACAGTTGCAGGAAAAGTATGAACGCCTGCAAGCGGAGCTGAAAGGCGCTACCTCAAGGTAGATTGCCTGCCGATTGCATTGAACCAAGGAAGCATCATGGATTGGAAAGACACATTTACCACGATCATTATGATTGTTGCGCCGGCGGCGGTGGCGTACTGGTATGTCAAAAGGGTGCACGCGCAGCATGGCCGCAGCTATGTGAAGCCGGTTGCGCCCACCACCGAGAAAGAAGGCAAGGATTAGTAACAGGCGGGAGGCCGGGTGCGAATGGCGTATTGCGCGTTATTCCGCGCCGGCCACCTGGTTGCGTCCGCCGGCTTTCGCCCGATACAGCGCCTGGTCCGCGCGCGCAACCAGTTTCTGCGCCGCCGCTTCCAGCGTTTCGGCATGATCCGATGCAGGCAGATCGGCTGCGCCGATCGACACGGCGACGCTGATCTCCTCGCTTGCGCCGATCTTCATCGCCTGTTCCGCGATACTGGCGCGGATGCGTTCCGCCACGATCTTCGCATCGCTTAGCCCGGTATCCACCAGCAGCGCCACGAATTCCTCGCCGCCGAACCGGCCAAGCGTGTCCGACAGGCGCAGTTCCGCCTTGATGCGGGCCGCCGTTTCGCGCAGCACGGCGTCGCCCGCCTGATGGCCCATCCGGTCGTTGACCCGCTTGAAATGGTCGATGTCGATGAACAGGCACGACAGCGCATGGCCTTGCCGGCGGGCGCGGCCGACTTCCTCCAGCAGACGCCGCTCCACATAGCGCCGGTTATTCACGCCGGTGAGCGGATCGGTCAACCCGATATGCTTCAGGCGTTCGCCATTGATCACGTTTTCGATGCAGATTGCCACAATCGAGGACATGTGCTCGATGAAATCGGTCGCCATGTGCGGCGTGAAGCGCGTGGCCTGAAAGCTGCCGAAATTCAGGCAGCCGATGCGCTTGCGGTTGCGTATTAGCGGCACGATCGCGATGCTGGCGGGCAGCGCTAGCGGCTCCGGAAACAGCGCGCCGTGGCGCTCTTCACTGTAGCAGTCCAGCACCGGGCCTTGCAGGTGCGCCTGGGATTCGCCGAATCCGGACTCGCCCTGCACGAACAGCAGGTTCGGATATTCGTCCAGGCCGATGCCGAGATCGGCCAGCATGCGGCGGATCTCGCAGTCCGGGTCAATCAGAACCAGCGTCACGATATCCAGGTCGGACGCTTCCTTCAGGGTAAAGAACAGGCTGTCGATCAGTTCCCGAAAGCTGCCTGCGCCGATGAACTGGAGATCGAACATCTGGTGCCGCTGCATGATCTGCTGGTTGTGGCGCGCATGCGCCAGCAGATCCGCCAGCTGCGCGCGCAAGCGCCGGTTTTCCGCGGCAAGCGTGGCGAAGTGCGGCGTGGATTCCGGAGGTGCCATCAGATTTTTGATTGCCTTGGCGTGATTGCGACGGAAAAGCGGAAAGCGCCCGAGCCGCTGGCACAGGTCCGGGCGCGGCTGATTGCGCTATGCCAAAGCATACTCCCGTGGTGGATATTTTCGCAATACCGGGTCAGAACGCGAGTTCGACGCCGACTTCCTGGCCGATCCGCACTATCTGTTTTTCACTCTGCAGCAAAATCGCATTCATGCCGAATGTGATGCCGCCGTCGACGATCGGATTGGCGCGGTAGGTCTGCAAAATATCCAGGGGATCGGGGCCGGCTGCGCCGCTGGCCTGGTCGATCGACGGGATGGTGCAGCGCACGCAGGGCTTGACCGGCTTCAGCGTCGACTCGCCGATGCGAATCGATGCCGCATAATCTTCTTCAAAGGCGGCAATCCCGTCGATCACGAGATTCGGGCGGAAGCGGTTCATCGGCAGCGCGGCGCGCCCCTGGGCCGCCAGTTTCTGATTCAGGTCATCCAGAGAAGCCTGCGCGATCACCAGCATCGGAAAGGCGTCCGCAAACAGGGTGGCGACTTCAAGCCCGTCGGTCCAGCGTGCATTGGCAATGCGCCGGGCGTGCGGATGAAAGCGCACCAGGCGACAGGGCAGGCCGATCGCATTCGAAAACCATGCGGCAGTGGTGTCGTCGCAGTCATAGGCTTGCACCGTATCGTTCCACACCTTCACTTCCAGCGTGCGTTCATCGTCCGGGTGCGGCAAATCGAGTGGAATTTCCAGCCGCAGCATGCCCGGCGCGCGCACTTCCAGCGTGTCGGCCTTGATGCGCGGCGTAATCAGTGCCATCCGGGGATGCGCACGCTGCGTCAGGCATTCGCCCTGCGCATCGACCACCATCCATTCACGGTCGTAGATCAATTCGCTCATCAGGCCAGTCGGCGTGAGCGTGGCTTCGCGCAGCGCAATGCCGGCACAGGATTTGATGGGGTAGAGATTCAGCTCGGTCAGTACGGGCATGGCGGTTTTTCCGTATGGATTTCCATTGAATGCCGAAGCGGCAAGGCACAAGTTCATGACGTTGTTTTCAACATCGTGCCGTCGCAGGTATTTCTCAATGCGCTTCTTTCCGGCTCTTTGGCGAGGCGATCGAGGCTGCGTCGGTCGGTGTGCCGCAGTATATCGAAGTCGAGCCAGCTTTGTATCATGTGGCGTGGGATGCCGCGCGGTCAATTCGCTGGCGCGGTTGCCGAACTGAAAACAACCCGGCCATTAGCACCTGCGTTAGCCATCGTGTGTTGCCAATGAAACCCCGGCTTGTGCCGGCATGCCCAAGCTGGACCCCGGGAAGCGACGGAAGTGGCCGTACGCATGTAATTCAATTCCCTGATGGCATGAAAGCCTGGTTCTTGCCATCCCGATGGCGGCTGGGAGATGACTTTGCCCAGCCGCCCGTCACGCAAAAATTGCCTTAAACGCCGGGCATGGCGAGAAAGTTCGGCAGCGCCTTGACCCTGCCCAGCCATTGCCGGATGTTCGGATAATCCGACAGGGATACGCCGCCTTCGTGCGCCAGCGCGACGAACGGAAAGACGGCGCAATCGGCGATGGTCGGGCGCCCCAGCGCCAGCCAGGAGTGGCTGGCGAGGTGTGCTTCGATCTTGGGCAGGATGCGTGATGAGCGCTTCAGCGTGTCGGCCTTGTCGATGGCATAGCCGAATTTGTCCATGTCGGCCTTGCCGACGGTATAGCCGAACTTGTCCACCAGGCGCGCCGCCGCCGGTCCGTTCTGTACCTCGTTGGCGGCAGTTGACAGCCACTGCATGACCTCCGCCATGCCGGCCGCGTCGCGGGGAAGCCAGGTGTCGCCAGCGTACTTGGTGGCGAGATAGACCAGGATGGCCTGGGCGTCGCGCAGCACCACCTTGCCGTCAACCAGGATGGGAATCTCGCCCCAGGGGCTGAGTTCGATGAGCGGCGACCGCCTGTGCGCGCCATCGACAAAATCGACCGCCGTGATATCCAGCGGAATCTGCGCCAGCGCGGCAAACAGGCGCACCTTGTAACAATTGCCCGACAACTCGAGATCGTACAGTTTCATTGCTTTCTCCTTCTTGGTTGGTGAATGGAACGGCGGGTGTTCATGCCTGTGTCCACCTTACGGCGGTTCGCAGCCGAGTTGGCGCAGCCGTGCCTCCAGAATGGCAATGCGCTGGCGCAAGGGGGTGATCATGGCGTTCATCTCGCGCTCGCTGAAGCGCGGCGTGATGTGCTGGGCGCAGTTCCAGTCGAACGCCTCGACCGCGATCAGCAGCACCCGCTCGACCTTGGCGCCCGCGTCGGCGAAGTGCAGTTGCCCGAGCAGGGCCGGCATCCGCTCGCCGACTTCGGCGAGATCGATGATCCGGGCGTGGCCGAGCAGCTTCAGGCGGCGGCGCTGCGGGTAATCGACGAAGATGAGGCAGACGCGATCATTGCTCCCGAGGTTGCCGACGCTCTGATACTGCCGGTTGCCGCGAAAATCGGCAAAGGCCAGCGTCTTCGCATCGAGCACCTTGAGGAATCCGGGGTCGCCGCCGCGATGCTGGACGTAGGGCCAGCCGGTTTCGCTTACCGTCGCCAGGTAAAAGCTGTCGCGCGCCGCGATGAATTCGCTCTCGCGCGTACCGAGCGCCGCATTGGCCATCTCGCTTGCTTCGTAGCGTTCGTTGTGCGAGCGCGTTCCGTAATGCGCCTGCGCCGCTTTCACGCTGTCGGTGAAGGTCAGTTGCGCGAAACGTCGAGGCATGCGGGTCTCCGGGTTGAAAGCGGTGCGCGTCAGGCACGGCCGATGGGGATAATATTGACCCATGCGCACACGGTGATAAATAGATAAATGCTGCATAGACTATGCCGAAAACCGGCGTAATATCGGCAACATGGATAAATTGCGATCAATGGAGATTTTCGTCCGTATCGTCGAGACGGGCAGCATGACTGCCGCCGCCGACGTGCTCGATACGTCGCTCACCTCGGTGGTGCGCTCGCTGGCGACGCTCGAACGGGCGCTAGGAACGCGGCTGCTGAACCGGACCACGCGCCGCATCGCCCTGACCGATGAGGGGCGGGAGTATTTCGAGCGCTGCCGCCGCGTCCTGGCAGAGGTCGAAGAGGCAGAGAGCGCGCTGTCGGCGCGACAGACGAAGCCGGCGGGCAAACTGGCGATTACTGCGCCGGTAATGTTCGGGCGCCTGCATGTCGGGCCGATAGTCACCGGGTTTCTCGCCGCCTATCCGGCGGTCCATGTCGAACTGTTGCTGTTCGACCGGGTGGTGGACCTGCTCGACGAAGGCATGGACGCGGCGATTCGCATCGGCCATCTGCGTGATTCTTCGCTGATCGCGGTATCGCTGGGCACGACGCGCCGCGTGATCTGCGCCAGCCCGGACTATCTGCGCCGCGAAGGCACGCCGGACCGGCCGGCAGATCTGGCCCGGCACCGCTGCCTGCAATTCCTGGGCGTGGTCTCCGGATCGGAATGGGAGTTCCCGGATGGTAACAGCGATCGTAAAGCCACCCGGGTGGCGATCAAGAGCGTTCTGGCCACCAACCAGATCGACATCGCCCTTGACGCCTGCGTCAAGGGTCTGGGCTGCGGCGTTTTCTTCGACTATCAGGTGCGCGAGTTGCTTGCTGCCGGAGCGCTTTGCCGGATCTTGCCTGCTTTCGAGCCGGCGCCGATTCCGGTCCATGTCGTCTATCCTCATTCCCGGCTACTGTCTTCCCGGATGCGCAGCTTCGTCGACTGGGCGGTGCCCCGGCTGCGGCAGCGGCTGGCGGCAGACAGCTGAACGCGTCGGCGCCGCGCTCCAGGAACCGCCACGGCCGCTTCCGTGGCAACGATGCGTTCCGCCGGCCGCTTGGGTCGGCCTTGCAGCGGCCTTGGTGTGGACCCCGCAATGATCGACATCCGCGCGATGGCATACAATCGGTCAACCGACTCCAGTACAGGACCGGGGGGCAACCGTGCCGGAATACGTGGCTTCACGCATGGCATCATGGACCTACCGGTATCACGCTTCACCAACAATGTTTCGGAAATTCAGCGCGGCCAGCCGGTTGACGTCAACAATTCTTTATCTGGAAAATATCAATGCATCATCTTCGCACGCGAGCCGTCCATGCCGGACAAGGCCCTGACCCAACCAACGGAGCGATCGCCACGCCCATCAACCAGACGTCCGCATTCGGTTATGGCACGCTCGAACACGGCGCCGCGATCTTTGCCGGCGAGGCCGATGGCTATCGCTACAGCCGCTTCGCCAACCCCACGGTGAATAGCCTGGAGGCAAAGATCGCGGACCTGGAAGGCGCAGAGACGGCGGTGGCCTTCAGTAGCGGCACGGCCGCAACGTGTTCCGCCATGCTGGGCCTGCTTGCCCCCGGTGACGAGATCGTGTTCCTCGGGCCGCTATACGGCGGTACGGAAAGCCAGTTCCGCTCATTGGCGGCGCGGTTTGGCATCCGGGTGACGGATGCTTCGGAGCGCGGCCTCGCCGCCAGCCTGACACCCGCCACACGAATGATATGGGTGGAAACACTGACCAACCCGACCTTGCGCCTCCACGACCTGTCGGAAGTCGCCGCCATTGCCAAAGCAAGGAATGTGATAACGGTGGCTGACAACACCTTCTGCACGCCTTGCCTGACGCGCCCAATCGAGTATGGCATCGATCTGGTCATGCATTCCATGACGAAATATCTCGGGGGACATGGAGATGTCACCGGCGGTGTCGTTGCAGGGCGCTTGCCTCTGATCGGGCCAATCCGAAAAACCGGGCTAGGCCATGTCGGCGGCAATCTTTCCCCAAACGAGGCATTCCTGTTTCTGCGAGGAATAAAAACCCTGCCGTTACGCATGGCCGCCCATTGCGATGGTGCTGCCGCAGTCGCGCATTTCCTTGCTTCCCACCCAGCGGTCGCAGCGACTTGCTATCCTGGCCTGGCAAGCCACCCACAACACGAGTTGGCAAAGCGCCAGATGCAAGGCGGATACGGAGGCATTGTTTCCTTTGAATTATTCAAGAGGGACCGAAAGGCGGCTGGCGCCGTCCTGAACAATCTCCGGTTATTCACCCAGGCAGTTTCCTTGGGCGACGTCGACAGCCTCGCCTGCCACCCGGCAAGCACGACGCATAGTTTCATTACGCCGGAAGCACGGGCCATGAATGGCATTCACGAGGGTTTGATCCGACTCAGCATCGGCATCGAGCATCCGAAAGACTTGATCGCCGATCTGGAAAATGCATTGCAAGGAAGCGACTGAACGGTGCAATGGAGCTTGAAGCCGCATGTGCGGGCGGGCATGCGCGCGGCCAGTCGAACCGGCAGGCTGATGCGACTGGCCGCAGCGCAGGGCGGAAGCAATGGCGAGCGATTCGCCGCCCTTCCGGCGTTCTTCCCCGGTTATTCTTGCCTTGACGCACATTGACGAGGCCTTGCTCGATCTTTGCCGTTTTACCTCCATTGCACGCCGACGATTTCGTTGGAGTGACAAGAAATCGCCACCACCAAAAAGCCCCGTATTGACGGGGCTTTCGAGGGTGTTTGAGGTTTTATGAAATGTCGTGAAACAATGAATCCTGGCTAGACGTTAAACAGGAAATTCAGCACGTCGCCATCCTTGACCACATATTCCTTGCCTTCCGCGCGCATCTTGCCGGCTTCCTTCGCGCCTTGCTCGCCCTTGTAGGCAATGAAGTCTTCATACGCGATGGTTTGCGCGCGGATGAAGCCGCGCTCGAAGTCGGTGTGGATCACGCCGGCCGCCTGCGGCGCGGTGTCGCCGACGTGGATGGTCCAGGCGCGCACTTCCTTGACGCCGGCGGTGAAATAGCTTTGCAGGCCGAGCAGCTTGAAGGCGGCGCGGATCAGGCGGTCGAGGCCCGGTTCTTCCATGCCCATGTCGGCCAGGAATTCGGCCTTGTCGGCGTCGTCGAGGTCGGCGATCTCGGCTTCGATCGCGGCGCAGATTGCCACTACCGGCGCATTTTGCGATTTCGCGTATTCAGTCAACTGGTCCAGCAGCGGATTGTTGGTGAAGCCGTGGTCGGAGACGTTGCCGACATACATCGCGGGTTTGGCGGTAATCAGGCACAGCGGCTTGAGCAGCGCCATTTCTTCCGCATCGAGTCCCATCGACCGCACCGGCTTGGCGTCGTTTAGGTGCGGCATCAGGCGTTCCAGCAGCGCCACCAGCCTGGCGGCGTCCTTGTCGCCCGAGCGGGCTTTCTTGTTTTCGCGGTGAATCGCCTTTTCGACCGTGCCCATGTCGGCCAGCGCCAGTTCGGTCTGGATCACTTCGATGTCGTCGAGCGGATTGATCTTGCCGGCGACATGGATTACGTTGTCGTCCTCGAAGCAGCGCACCACGTTGACGATGGCATCGGTTTCGCGGATATGCGACAGGAACTGGTTGCCCAGGCCTTCGCCCTTGGAGGCGCCGGCGACCAGGCCGGCGATATCGACGAATTCAACCACTGACGGTACGACGCGCTCCGGCTTGACGATGTCCGACAGCGCAGCCAGGCGCGGGTCGGGGACTTCAACGATGCCGACGTTCGGCTCGATGGTGCAGAAGGGATAGTTCTCGGCCGCGATGCCGGCCTTGGTCAGGGCATTGAACAGGGTGGACTTGCCGACGTTGGGCAGACCGACGATGCCGCATTGGAGACTCATGATGTGTGCTTTGCAAGGTTGCGATGAACCCGCTATTTTACCGTAGACGCAAACCCAGGAGCGCTCAAATCGGCTGCACGCGGTCCGGATCGGGATTTGCGACGAAGGAGGTGGCCGGATCGCGCGCATCGCCGGTCACGATGCGTTCGAGATGCCCGGCCGGGCGGGCGCGGGAAGCGAGGTTGGCCAGCGCCGCGGTCCGTGCTTATTTCGCCGTATGCAGTTGCATCATTGCTGCTTCAAACTTGCCTTCGCATAGCAGCGGGATGGCGTCCAGGCTGCGGGCGATGGCCTCGTTGATTAGCGCCTGCTCTTCCTTGCGTGGCCGGTGCAGGACAAAATCCGCGACCGCCTGCTGCGAATTTTGCGCGCGCGGATGGCCGATGCCGATACGCAGCCGCCAGTAATCCTGCGTGCCGAGCGCCGCGGTGATGTCTTTCAGGCCATTGTGCCCGCCGGAAGAACCGCCTTTCTTGATCCTGGCCGTGCCGGGCGCGAGATCGAGCTCGTCATGCACCACCAGGATTTCATCCGGCGCGATTTTATAAAACCGCGCCAGGGCCCCGACCGACAGGCCGGAGCGGTTCATCCAGGTTTGCGGCTCCAGCAGCCACAGCTCCTGGCCGGCAATCACGACTTTTGCCGCCAGTGCCTGGAAACGCGCCTCGCGTGCCAGCGCGCCGCGCACGGTGGTGCCGGCCAGGTTGTCGACCAGCCAGAAACCGGCATTGTGACGGGTCTGTTCATATTCCGGGCCGGGGTTGCCGAGGCCGGCGATGAGGCGAATGGGCATGATATTAGGCAAGATAAAATGTCGATTATCCTAGATGGCGGCATCGACCGGGAAGGGCATTGCATGCATATTCTTCCGGAATGGTTTGGCAGAGGCTGGAACACGGCGTTCAGAAAGCGTGACAGGCGATTGCGGCATTCAATGGCTTGTAAAATACAGGTCGGTGTATTTTAAAATTGCCGCGAATTCATTGCGAATATTGCTATCTTATTGGCTATACTCCCGGTAAAACTTGGGTTGGTGCAGAAAAATGGCAAACAAAAACCCGCCAGCGGCGGGTTTTTGCAGCATCCGGTCGTGTGCCGGATTGGCGGGGATTACTTCTTCTCGGCCGCAGCGGCAGCCGCTTCGGCTTCGGCTTCAACCTTGCCGGCCGGGACGGATGCGGTTGCTACGGTCTGGCTGTCGCCATGGATGATGACAACGACGCCTTCCGGCAACTTCAGATCGGATGCGTGCAGCGAAGCACCGACTTCCATTGTCGACAGGTCGACCTGGATGAATTCCGGCAGATCCTTCGGCAGGCAGCTGATATCCAGTTCGGATGTAACGTGGCTGATGATGGCGCCATGCAGTTTCACGGCGGGAGAAATTTCCGCATTGACGAAATGCAGCGGCACTTTCACGTGGATCTTCTGGTTGGGATCGATACGCTGAAAGTCGACATGCAGGACCAGTTGCTTGAATGCATGCACCTGGAAATCGCGCAACAGGACTTTTTCTACCTTGCCATCGATATCCAGATCGAGGACCGATGAATGGAAGGTTTCTTTTTTCAACGCATGATAGAGCGCGTTGTGATCGAGCTTGATGCTGACGGGTGCACCGTTGCCGCCATAGATGATGCCAGGCGTCTGGCCGGCATTGCGCAGGCGGCGGCTCGCTCCGGACCCCTGCTCAGTGCGTGAAAATGCAACTACTTTCATGTGAATCTCCAGTAATGCAAGACATCGTCTTGCGATGAAAATCCCCCGCGACCAGGGGATTTTAAAAACTCTCCGTGAGGAGAGCGAATTCTTCTACTTCTGTCAGTCAGTTGGGGGCAGAGTAATTCGGCGCGTTGCGGCGCCTTATAAACTCTGTCCCGCATTCTAGTCAGTTGAGGACAGAGTAATTCGGCAGACAAGCTGCCTCATAAACTCTGTCCCGCAATACTTGAATTCATCAATCCGCAAACAGCGACATCACGGAATCGCCCTTGGTGATGCGCTTGAAGGTTTCAGCCAGCAATTCGGCGCATGACAGCTGGCGGATCTTGCTGCATGCCCTGGCGGCATCCGTCAGCGGGATGGTGTCGGTGACGACCAGTTCATCCAGCGGCGAATGCACGATGCGCTCGATTGCCGGGCCCGATAGCACTGGATGGGTACAGTAGGCGATCACTTTCCTGGCGCCGCGCTCCTTCAGCACTTCGGCCGCCTTGGTCAGGGTGCCGGCGGTGTCGACCATGTCATCCATGATTACGCAATTGCGGCCTTCGACTTCGCCGATGATGTTCATCACTTCGGAGACATTCGCCTTCGGGCGGCGCTTGTCGATGATTGCGAGGTCGCAGTCCAGGCGCTTGGCCAGTGCACGGGCGCGCACCACGCCGCCGACGTCCGGCGACACCACCAGCAGGTCGTCGTATTTCTTGCTCACCAGGTCAGAGAGCAGGATCGGCGAGGCGTAAATATTATCGACCGGGATATCGAAGAAGCCCTGGATCTGGTCCGCGTGCAGATCCATGATCAGGACGCGTTCGACGCCGGCCTGCTGCAACATGTTGGCGACGATTTTCGCGGAAATCGCGACGCGGGCGGAACGCGGACGGCGATCCTGGCGCGCATAGCCGAAATAGGGGATCGCAGCGGTGATGCGGCCGGCCGATGCACGCTTCAAGGCATCGACCATCAGCATCAATTCCATCAGATTGTCATTGGTCGGTGCACAGGTCGATTGCAGCACGAAGACATCCTTGCCGCGCACATTCTCGTTGATTTCGACCATGATTTCGCCATCGGAAAATTTCGAGACGACGGCCTTGCCAAGTGGAATACCGAGCTGCCTGGTCACTCCAAGAGCCAGATCCGGATTCGCATTGCCGGTAAAGATCATCAGGTTCTCAAGCGCCATCGGGAATTCCTAAATGCAATCGTTAAAAGCTTGAAAAGCCGCCAATGCATGACTGTCCTTAGTCTCGCATTGGCGGCTTGCCCGTGTGTTGGTTTTTCTTTTTATCGACTTGTTAATGGCAGGGGAACAAGGATTCGAACCTTGGAATGCCGGAATCAAAATCCGGTGCCTTAACCAGCTTGGCGATTCCCCTACGCAACTGCTTGTTTCCCGTCGTATTTTCGCGAAGTCGCGCGATGAATGCAACGTGAAACGAATCTTTTGATCACGACAACTGCAAATCGGCAAGCGGGTGTTGCGCGATCGCCCTGGCTTTCCAGGCCTTCCAGGCAGCAGGCACTTGTTGGAGTGCCGCATCCGCCTGGTGTTCCTGTTCAAACATGCAGAACACGCAGGCGCCGGAACCGGTCATCCTTGCTTCTCCGTAAGCGCTCAACCAATCAATGGCGTCTGCTACAGGTGAAAACAGTTTGGCGGCTACGACTTGCAGGTCGTTTTTCCCGAAGCCAATTGGCGCCCCAGAAAAGTCCGTAATTTTGACGGGTTTTGTGTCGCGTGTCAATTCCATGGCACCAAATATTGCTGAAGTTGGTACGGCAACTCCGGGTTCAATCACCAGAAACCAGCCATCGGGCGTGGTCACGGGTTGCAATACCTCGCCTATTCCTTCCGCGAATGCAGTTTGCGCAAACACGAATGCCGGCACATCCGCGCCCAGCTGCAAGCCGAGCGCCATCAGTTCGCGGCGGGTAAAACCGGTTTGCCACAAATGGTTCAACGCCATCAGGGTGGTGGCGGCATCCGACGATCCGCCGCCCAGACCGCCGCCCAACGGCAGTCGCTTGTCGATGGCGATATCGGCACCGGGAATTTTGCGGCCGGATCTTGCTGCGGCGGCTGACTGCAACAAGGTTGCGGCGTGCACGATCAGATCGCTTTCCGCAGGAATCCCGGCGACATCGGTGCTGCGGCGAATCGCGCCATCGTCGCGCACGTCGAAATGCAATACATCGCAACGGTCGATTAATTGAAACACCGTCTGCAGCAGATGGTAGCCGTCAGCCCGCCGCCCGGTCACATGCAAGAACAGGTTCAGCTTGGCGGGCGCAGGGCAGTTGTGAAGGGTGCGGATCATGGGACGTGTGAAGAAATCAATCGATCTGCCATGTACCTATCACGATCCGGATGGATATGTCGCCGGCCTGCGCGGTATGGCGTTCGAGATCGATGCGTTTCGGGCGAAGCGGCGCGGACGGCGTGTCGCTTTCCCAACTGACATAGCGGATGCGCCAGCCATCGCGTGTTGTCACGGCGGAAGACGATGGTGTGGCAACGAAGCGCCGGCCATTTGCATCCACGGCAAAACCTTGCAGCCATTGGCGCAGGCCGGAAATCGGCAGCGGCCATCCAAGCGTATCGGCAACCAGCATATCGACGTCGGCGGCGCTGTGCGGTGGCTGATTGGCTTGCCTCAGCAAGGCGGATTCAGGCGTGACCTCGATTGCCGCTATCGTCTGTCCGAGCGGTGACAGTAGCGTAACCTGCGCCTGTCCGGCGGCTTGCGTCCATGTAAAACCGCCATGCACCGCTTCTTCATTATCGTTGCGCTGATATTGCAGCGATAAACGGCCGTCCAGTTTGATGGCATCGTGAAAAATCCGGGGCGCATGCGCTTGCTCGGCGGAGGCGGTTTCTGTGATGCCGGGCGGCGCAAGGGAGGCGCAACCGGTCAGCAGAAACATGAATACGACCGCCGCATGCCAGCGGTGGACATGGGAAGATGTCAGTATCACAGGCTTGTATGCAGGCGCGCCAGCGTGCTTTTCAGCGTGTCGTTTTGCGGATCTTTCTTGCTGGCGTCGCGCCACAGGCGTTGCGCATCTTCCTTCTGGCCCTTGATCCACAGCACTTCGCCGAGATGCACGGCAATTTCCGGATCCGGACGCAGATCGTAGGCGCGACGCAGCGATTCTTCCGCTTCCTTGATGTTACCCATGCGGAACTGTACCCATCCAAGGCTATCCATGATGAAGGGGTCGTCGGGCGCCAGCTTCAGTGCCTTTTCAATCAGTGCCAGCGCTTCCGGCAGGCGAATATTGCGTTCCGCCAGCGAGTAGCCGAGTGCGTTGTAGGCATGCTGGTTATTCGGTGCGAGCTTCATGATCTTGCGCAGGGTCGACTCCATGATGTCGATCCGGTTGTCTTTTTCTGCCGCCATCGCATAGTCGTACAGCAGGTCGGTATTGTTCGGAAACCGCTTGATCCCGGCTTGCAGTGCGGCAAGCGCGTCGGCCGGTCGGTTGGCGTTGCGCAGCAGTTGGGATTCAGCCACGATGATCTGCGCCTGCTCCGGTTCGCTGTCGGGTTTCAATTCCGTCAGCAAGGCCTGTGCGCCCGCTATATCGCCACGTTTGGCGATAAGTTGCGCGCGCTTGATTTGCGCGCCCAGATAGGACTCGCCCGATTCGATTTGCGCCAGCCACTTGAGTGCACCGTCGATATCGTTGCGGTCTTCCGCAATTTGCGCCAGCATCAACAGCGCCTGAGTCGGATCGCGTTCCTCGTCCGGGTTTTTGGCAAGCGTATCCAGATAAATGGTCAGGTATCGCTCGGCGGAGGTCAAGTCGCCGGCTTGCGTGCTCAGGATGCCAAGCGCATACAGGCTCGTCAGATCATCGGGTTTGCCTTTCAGCAGTGTTTCGAATTCGCCGCGCGCCTTGCGATATTGTTTCTGGTCGATCAGGATGCGTGCGTAAGCAAGCCGCACTTCGCGGGCAGATGGATGGGCGTCCAGGAACGAAATAAGGAATTTATTGACATCGCCCTTGTCCGGCGTGGCTTGCGCCAGCATCAGCGCCGCCAGTTCCGAATCAGGTTTGATTGCCAGCGCGGCACGCGCCTCCGCACTGGCGCGCACGCTATTGCCGCTGGCGAAAGCGCCCTGCGCCAGCGCAAGATGGGCTTCCTGCGTCGCCAGATACGGCGCCATCAAATCCTCGAGCATCGAGAAGGCAGCCGTCTTGTCCTTGGCTCGCGATAGCATGCGCTGCGTCTGGAACATCATCAAGCCGCGCGCCTGCGGCGGGGTCTCCTTCAGGCGTTGCGCAAACAGGGGACGCGCCACTTCAATGTCGTCGCCCAATACGACCAGGCCGAGGAAGTATTGCGCGGCTTCTTCCGAATGCGGCGCCAGTTCGCGCCACAGGTGCGCCGCCGAGAGCGCTTCACCACGCTGCTTGGCAGCAAGCGCGATTTCTGTAGCGCGATGTGCCAATCTGGGGTCTCGCGTTTGCTGTGCGGCGGTCAGCATCGTGATGTAGGCGGATTGCCATTGTCCGCGCTGAAAAGCAATTTCCGCGCTTAACAGCTGGTATAGCAGCTCCTCGGTCAGGCGGACATTAGGCAGCGGGTCGAGCGCTTCGGATGATGCCGGCCTGATACCCGCTGCGTGAATTTTGATTGGCCCCGCAAACCCTTGCGCTGCAGCTATGGCTGTCGTTTCCCTCTCGGTCCGTGCGGTCGCTTGTTGCGACAGGGATGCACAGCCAGCCATGAGCGACGACAGGATTACAATGTTAAAGGCGTTTTTCAAAAGGACATCCCGGCTGACGGAGAAAATTCCGATTTTACGCTGAACGGCCGCGACATGCGTATCCTGGGATTGACGTTTCGCATGTTGCCTTCGTGTATTACCTTCTCGCCAGGAGCTTGTTTTACCCATGCCCGAATTACCAGAAGTGGAAGTTACCCGGCGCGGTATTGCGCCGTACCTGGAGGACCGTGCCGTCACGGCGGTCGTGATGCGGCGCGATGGATTGCGCTGGCCGTTTCCGGCCGATCTGCGCCAACACCTGCTGGGCCGTACGCTGCGCACCGTCGGTCGGCGCGGTAAATACCTGCTGTTGCGGTTCGATCATGGTGTCTTGATCATGCATCTCGGCATGTCCGGGCATCTGCGCATTTTACCGGCAGCAACTGCTCCGCAAAAACATGATCATTTCGATCTGGTGATGGGCGAGCAATTGCTGCGGCTGCACGATCCGCGCCGGTTTGGTGCGGTGCTATGGCACGGCGATAAAGAAGGCGCACTGGAAAATCATGCATTGTTGCGCAAGCTCGGCGTCGAACCGCTGGAAACCACGTTTTCTGCCGAATTGCTCTATCGGCAAACGCGTAATCGCAATGCTGCCATCAAGCAAGTGTTGCTGGCAGGAGACATTGTCGTTGGTGTAGGAAATATTTATGCTTCCGAAAGCCTGTTCAGGGCGCGCATCAATCCAAAAACGCCGGGCTGGCGCATTAGCCAGGGGCGTTACGAAATACTGGTGCAGGCAATTCGAGAAACCTTGGCAGCAGCCATAGACCAGGGTGGCAGCACACTGCGTGATTTTATCGCGGCGGATGGGACGTCCGGATATTTCCAGCAGCATTATTTCGTCTATGATCGGGTCGGACAGCCATGCCGTCTATGCGGCACCGCGGTGCGCCAGATCAGGCAGGGCCAGCGCTCGACGTTTTACTGCGTAAATTGTCAAAAGTAAGCGCGGATGCTAGATTGCAATGAATGGTGAGCGGAAAAACAGAGTAAGCGGAGATGACGTGAGCAATCTGGTCCAGAAATTCCAGGAATACAGCAATTGGCGCGATGTCGTGATAACGGCGCTGGAGCGTTATCGCGCATGCGTGAATCTTGCCAAGTTGGCGGATGGCGCCAGCGATCAGCGCTTTGCGCGAGCGCGGCAACGCCTGACTGACGATAAACTGTCCATTGCGTTCGTGGCCGAGTTTTCACGCGGCAAATCCGAGTTGATCAATGCCATCTTCTTTGCGGATTACGGACAGCGCATCCTGCCGTCGTCCGCCGGTCGCACCACGATGTGCCCGACCGAACTGTTGTACGACGAGACATTTCCGCCATCGATCCGGTTGCTGCCGATCGAGACGCGTGCAGAATCGCAATCGACCAGCGATTTCAAGGACCAGCACCAGACATGGACCGTTTTGCCGCTCGATATTGCCTCCGGCGACGGCATGCTGGAGGCATTCAAGCAGGTCAGCCTGACCAAGCGGGTGTCGATTGAGGAAGCAAAGCGATACGGCCTGTATAACGAGACCGATCCGGATATCGGATTGGCGATCGACTGCGATGGCATGGTTGAAATTTCGCAATGGCGGCATGCGATCGTGAATTTCCCGCATCCGCTGCTCAAGCAAGGTCTGGTCATTATCGATACGCCGGGCCTGAATGCCATCGGCACCGAACCGGAATTGACGCTCAACCTGATTCCGAATGCGCATGCCGTGCTGTTCGTGCTTGCTGCCGATACTGGCGTTACCAAGAGCGATATTGAGGTATGGCGCGATCATATCGGCGCCGGTGCCGGCCGCATGGTGGTATTGAACAAGATTGACAGCATGTGGGATGAGTTGCGCACGCCGGCTGAAATCGAGGCGCAGATCGATGGCCAGGTGGCGAGCGTTGCGCAGACCCTCGGTTTGCCCGAGCGGCAGATATTTCCGGTTTCCGCGCAGAAGGGATTGGTCGGCAAGATCAATCAGGATACCGCCCTGGTTGACAAGAGCCGCTTGCCAGCGCTGGAAAACGCATTGTCGAACGATCTCATTCCGGCAAGGCAGGACATCATGCGGGCGCAACTGGCGTCCGATATCGATGATCTGGTTTCCTCGAAGCAGGCATTATTGTCGTTGCGTATCCGTAGCGTGGTCGAGCAGATGGTGGAGCTGAAAAGCCTGCGCGGGAAAAATCAGAATATCGTCGAGCACATGATGAAACGCATCGACATGGAGAAGAAAGAGTTCGACGGCAGCCTGTTCAAGCTGCAAGCCACGCGAGCGGTATTTACCCGCCTGTCGACTGAAGTCTTTACCAGCCTGGGCATGCACATCTTGAAAGAGGAAATCCGCAAGGCGCGCGACGCCATGGAAAAGAGCCGGTTTTCGTCCGGCCTGCGGCAAGCGGTGCGGAGCTTTTTTGCGCAGGTCGATGCCAATCTGGCAGAGTCAGACCGGAAGATCGATGAAGTCACTGCAATGATGACGGTCATGTACCGCAAGTTCTCGACCGAGCATGGCTTGGCGCTGTCGTCCCCGATGCCGTTTTCACTGGATAAATATTGCCAGGAGATCAGGATGATCGAGGGCATTTATCAGAAGCAGTTCGGCGCGGCGGCAATCATGACGACGCCGCAGGTGGTACTGATGCAGAAATTCTTCGACTCGATTGCTTCGCGCGTGAAGCAAAGTTTTCTGCAGGCCAATCGCGATGTGGAAGCGTGGCTGAAAGTCGTGATGGCGCCGCTGGAAGCACAAATCGGCGAGCACAAGTCGCAACTGAAGCGGCGCCGCCAGTCGATTGAGCGGATACACGAAGCGACCGATAGCCTGGAAGAAAAAGTGCAGGCGCTCGAGCAGATGCAAATCGAGCTGGAAGCGCAAAGGAAACTGCTGGCCACGCTGGAGGCGGGATTGAAGAATGCGATTGCAGCGGATATGTCGTCCTTGAAAGCGGCTGCCTGACGCAGGTTCCGGATGAAACGCGCAGTTGACATGCAAGGCATGGCTGTCGATGCGGACGGATTTGCCGACCCGACATTTTCCAATGCCGTCATCCAGTGGCAGAAACAGTGCGGGCGTCATGCGCTGCCCTGGCAAAACACGCGCGATGCCTACCACATCTGGCTATCTGAAATCATGCTGCAACAGACCCAGGTTGCTGCCGTGATTCCCTATTACCAGCGTTTCCTGCAGCGCTTTCCCGATGTCGCCAGCCTGGCCGCCGCGGCTTCCGAAGACGTGATGGCGCACTGGAGCGGGCTTGGCTACTATTCACGCGCGCGCAACCTGCATCGCTGCGCGCAGCGCATCGTGCAACAGCACAACGGGATATTCCCGGACGATCCGGCCTTGCTGGCCGACCTGCCCGGCATCGGGCGCTCCACCGCAGCCGCCATTGCCGCATTTGCCTATGGCCGGCGCGCGGCCATCCTCGACGGCAATGTGAAGCGCGTATTTGCGCGGATATTCGGCATCGACGGCTATCCGGGGCAAAAATCGATCGAAGACAGGTTATGGCGGCGTGCAGAGGCGCTCTTGCCGGAGCGGGACATTGCAGCGTATACGCAGGGCCTGATGGATCTGGGCGCGACGCTGTGCACACGCAGCAGGCCGGCTTGCTCCGCCTGCCCGCTGGCTGGGCGCTGCGTTGCGCTGGCGACGGGGCGCGTCCATGAACTGCCGGCGCGTAAGCCGACAAAGGCGATTCCGGATAGACAGGCAACCATGCTGGTCATTGCACACCAGGGTCATGTATTGCTGGAGCAGCGACCCGACACAGGCATTTGGGGCGGTCTGCTGTCCCTGCCTGAAATCGCAGCGTTTGCGGAAGATGCGTCTGTGAATATCCGGCAGATGCAGCGCGATGCCGCCATCGCACAGGTCGTTGCGCCGTTCGGTGTGGTCGCCTCATGCGAGCCGCTGCATCCGTTTTCGCATGGATTCACGCATTTCAGGTTGCATGTTGCACCGTATCGTGTGCGACTGTCGCGCCGACTCGACATGGCGGAGCAAGGCACGCATGTCTGGTACGACATCGACCGGCTGGCCGCTGCGCCGCTTCCTGCGCCGATCAAGAAGCTGCTGCTTGCGCTGTTTTGTGCGCCGCATCTGCCATTGCCACCACTGGCCTGACAAAGTCACAAGATGATGATCGTTTTGGAATTGCCGGCTGCACATGGTGTCGCAGGGCCGGACTGATACGCCGCACGACGGTTGGCGGGTGCAATCGCTTTCAAGTGTCACGTGCATTGTTTTCATCAGGAAAGAAAATACTTATGCCAGAATGGCAGTGCGGATTCGCATGAAAATGGTTCGGCTCATGAACATGCCTGTCAATCGGGCACAGTAGTTCAGGGCTGGTAATGCGGCGGCAAAAGCAATTGGCATGAAACCGTATTACGGTAGTTATGCCAAAGTTATGCCAGTAGTGAAAACCGTATCAGGGTCAGGTAAATATCTAAAAAAAATTCAAAGGAGACAAAATGAATATGTTGTTAAAAGGATTTGCATTTATTTTTTTCACGGCAGTTCTTAACACGGCCGCGCTTGCAGGCGATCGGGCCACCGCAGAAGAAGCGATGGCTCTCGTCAAGAAAGCGGTGGTTTATATCAAGGCGAACGGGAAGAAAAAAGCGTTTGAAGAATTCAGCGATCCAAAAGGGCAGTTTGTCGATCGAAACCTGTATATCTTTGCCTACGATTTGAAAGGAGTGAATCTTGCCATCGGAAACGGCAACGCAAAGAAAATGGTCGGCAAGGATCTGTCGGAAATGAAAGATGCGGATGGCGTCTACCTGATCAAGAAACTGATCGAAGTCAGTAGCACCAAAGGCCAGGGATGGATCGATTACAAATGGCCGAACCCTACCAACAATACGGTCGAAGCGAAATCCAGCTATGTTGAAAAAGTGGACGACTTCTTCGTCGGTGCCGGCATTTACAAGGAATAAGCGCAAGTCATTCCGACGCGATTGAATAGTGCGACTGCGGCCTTGGTGGCCGTAGCCTGTTTTTCTGCGCAACTATCCCGGCGCTGATGCCGAATCCCTCCCTTTGGCCCAGTGCGCCGAGGTAACGCAAGCGATACCGCCAGGCCGTACGGCAACAGTGGCCGCCTGGCCGGCGATCAGAACAGGTAGCCGAGGCGGAATGCGCCCCAGTGCCTGTTGTTGACGATGAGCGGAACCGACAGATCCTTCATGACGACGAACTTGCCTCCCCCCATGTCGCGCCGATAGGTTTGCAGCAAAAACCTGTTCTTGTTGTTGATTGCGGCCATTTCCGTGCGGCCCTTGAAGAAACGCCGGTTGCGGCAATTAGCCAGGTTCCATGCCGGATCGGCACCCTGCGGCCTGGAATACTTGCGATTATGCGTCGGGACGTAACAGCCACGATCGGTGACGATGCCAAAGACAATCTTGGGCGACCAGGTCAGCGCTTTTTCCAGAATGTCCGACAATACCCGGTCGGTAAATTCGGTAAATCGCGTCATGTACTGTTCCGGATTGCTGCCACGGACAGGCTGGTACTGGTCATCGAACAGATCGGCGGCCGAAATCGCGCCGCTGTGAATACCTTCCTCGAACACGTGGCAAATCTGTCGGCCGGTTTCTATCGCTGCCTCGATCAATGGCGTATCGTCGGTGCGGATGCCGCTTTCCGCGGCCATCTCGATCAGCGCCTCCGACAAGGACAGGAAGCCTTCCGTTCGCTTGCGGGCATTTTGCAGTGCCGCCGCGGTGCTGCTGACCTGCTGCGACAAGCCTCGGACCGATGCCAGTACGCCGGCGCATCCCGCCAGGTTTTTTTGCGCAGTGACAGCGATATCCTCGACGCCCCGCTCCACTTCCGAGACTGCGGCATCAAACGTGTCGCTCCTGGTGTTGGCTTTCTGGTTATTCTCTTTCGAGCGGATATTGTCGGCCAGCAGCTTGATGCGTACATCCAGCTGGGTGACGGTGCTCATGATCAGCTTGGACGACTGCTCTACCTTGGCCGCCAGATCCTTTACGGCCTCGGCCACTACGCTAAAGCCCCGCCCGGCTTCCCCCGCCCGCTTGGCCTCGACCGAAGCATTGAACGCCACCAGCCTGGTCTGCAACGCGATCCGCGTGATTTCATTGGCGGCGTCGGCAACTTCGGCCAGGTTGTCCGTGACCGCGATCACGCCTTGTCCGATTTGCTCGACCGTTTGCCGGGCGCGCTTTACCGATGCGGTGCTGGCCTTGGTTACTTCTTCGATGACCTGGTTGGCATGCACCATGGCGTTGATTTCGCTAGCCAGTGCCTTGAAGGTCTCTGCCTGTTTACCGCTCATTCCAGCCAGATCGTCGATCAGGCCGTTCAGGGTGGCGGATTCCTTTCCCAATCCGGATGCCTGTTGCGCGAAACCGCTGACAACATGTTCGAGATTGGTGGTCGAGACACTTGCGCTGGCGCTGACCTCCGGTTCCTGCATTAGCTTGCGGTGTTTGAAAAACATGCGATGTCCCTTATGGTTGCGGGCTATCGTATAACCCGATCCGGCAACGGTCAACTCCCTCGATTGCACAATAGGTCGACGTACCCGTCCGCGTCATGAAAGTAACCATTTTTACGTCATGAAAATAGCTATTCTTGCGTGACGAAAGCACTGCAGCGTACCGCGCTACCCTGGGCAAGGGAGTGAATGTACCGACGAGATGCGCAGGTGGTATGGCGGGGATGTGTCGGAATGGGCTGCAAAGTTGACAGGAAGCAACTCAATGTATACAGTATTCAGCGTTGAGCCAATAGATTTCAGTGTCGAAAATATTCGATATCTGAAAATGACTACGATCCATATTATTGAGGAAATCGGTATGAAAATTTTGCTTAAATTCCTGCTTGGAGGGCTGTTTCTGATGGGCCTCGCGCCAGCTGCATTTTGCGCGGAAAGAGGCACTGCGCAGGAGGCCATCAACATGGTCAAGAAGGCAGTGGTATATCTGAAAAAAAACGGCAAGGAAAAGACTTTTGCCGAAATCAATAACCCCAAAGGACAGTTTGTCGATCGCGACTTGTATCTGGCGGTAGGTGACCTCGAGGGGGTCACTGTTGCGCACGGCGCAAATCCCCGGCTGGTAGGCAAGAACCTGATTGACTACAAGGATGCGGACGAAAAGTATGTATTCAAGGAGTTTATCAACCTGGCGAAAACCAAGGGAACCGGATGGGTTGATTACAAGTTCATGGACCCGATCAACAAATCGATCCAGCAAAAATCCTCTTACATCGAGCTGGTCGACGGTGTTTATATCGCCTGTGGCATTTACAAATAAAACGTCAAACTGAGGGTCTTGGCCGGGAGTGACGACGCATGCTCATGCGTTGTAAATTTCGCGCCAGGACTGCTTGAAACCGCTTTGCGCATCAATGCCTGACTGCCTGCTTGGTTGTAGCGCAGTACAGTTGCTGCTACTCCCCATTTTCCCATTCGACGCGATTGCGCCCCAACTGCTTGGCGCGGTATAGCGCCACATCCGCGCGCTCGATCAGTTCCGCAATCCGCTCGCCGTTGCGGTATTGCGCGACGCCGATCGAGATGGAAATGTGTTTCTGCGACAGGATTTTCTGGAAGTCGAGGAAATGCGTGTAGACGCGTAGCCGTTCGGCGTGCATGACCGCGCCTTTCAGGTCGGTGTCCGGCAATATCTGCATGAATTCGTCGCCGCCATAGCGACCGAAAATATCGCTGTCGCGAATGCTTTCGCGCGCAATCCGTGCGAATTCGCGCAGGATGGTATCGCCCACCAGATGGCCGCTTTTGTCATTAATGGTCTTGAAATGATCGATGTCGATGAGGCAAATGCAGAATGGTACGGACAGTGAGTTCGCTTCCAGCCTGGCCTGGTCGAGCTCCACCTGCAATTGCCGCCGGTTGTACAGGCCGGTCAACTCATCACGCGTTGCTTTTTCTTCATAATGCTCCAGCTGATAGCGCGTGGCATTGAGCACCTTGCGCAGTTGGCGGATATGGTTGCCGATGGCAATCAGGCTGGGAAGCGTCAGCATCAGCACCAGCCATTGCATCAGGTCGATGTCGAAGGCGAGCGGCCAGGACTGGCGATAGCCGCGCACCATGATCATGCCCAGATAAACGCCCAGGCAGCCCGTCGACAGCAGGACGAGCGAAGGCATCGACAGTCGGAACAGGCCGGAGGAAAAGGCGACCAGCATGAAAGGGCCGAGGGCGATCTGGGTCGAGCGGTCCACATAGGCAATGGTCAGCATCGTGAATGCGGCGGCCAGAATCTGCGGAGCGGTCAAGGTCGGGTCGGAAAAGCGTTTGTTGGCGCCGATCCGGAACAGGATGGAAAACAGTGCCACAAAACCCAGCACGATGCCTGCGCCCGTGATGAAGGTGACGTTGCTGATGAATTTCTTTTGAAAGAAGATGTACAGGACCAGCAGGTAGAGCAACGCACCCAGTCTTGCGTGCGACAGGTGCGGCAGCGGAGGCGTCTGTTTTCTTTTCCGGCGGTTGATGATGTGCTGATGCATGGCCTCGCAGATCGAGTGGCTAAATGGCAGGAAATGACCTCGTCAATGCATGCGAAAGCGGATGCGTTTCAGGTGCGGTGACAATAATATGTTTTCTTTTATTCCTTATCTCCCGAAACGGCCATGCCGTTATTGTGCAACGGTAAAACTTGTGCTGGTTGGCGTGATATGGAGCAAGCTTGTTCAGGAAAATTTCCCAATGCCGGGTGCGGCGGTGTAGAAAGGTATGGAAATGGGTTGTCTTTGCCTTTCTCGATTTTTCATGCCTCGGCAAGGAAGGATTTTGTCGCCATGCTTTATTCGGCTTGATCAAGGCCCTTGGCGTCTGCGCCGTTTGGAGCGGCGGCATGCAAGCGTCGTCGACAATTCAGCCGATTGTGCTTATTATCGAATTTTACGGGAGTATATATAAAATACATGCGATATACGCAATAAGTATGCGCGCATTTAAAAATACATGGGTGAGTATATTGATGGTTTCTAGAGCAGTTCGTGCTGTCGCAAGAACTGGTGGACAAGGGCGAGACGACTTTGCGCATCGTCCAGTTCCAGCAGTTTTTGTCGCGCCTTGAGCGGTATCGGCAGTAGTTCGCACCAGCGGTTTGCCACCCAGTCGGCGTTGTCCAGCTGCAATGGCATGGCAAACGGGCTTTCAAACGCATTGCCCTGTTGCGCACGTCCTTGCGCAAGGATATTGTCCGTGACGTTCCTGAGTGCCTTGGCGCAGTCGATATGGATGTCGGTGACTGGTATGGCAGCCTTGACGGCGAGCAGCGCGATGCGCGCTTCCACCCGGTGGTCAGGCAATTCCTGCGTGTCAAGAATGCGAAAGCGGTCGCCGCCCTGCGTGCGCAACAGCAGGATACCGGCCTCCATATCCCAGTCGATGATATGGGCCAGGCAGCCGACCGCTTCCGGTTCGGCTGCCGCGCCGACTTCCCGGCCCGATTTGATCAGCGCGACGCCAAACGGAACGGCGCGCTTCATGCAATCGCGCACCATGTCGATGTAGCGTGTCTCGAAGACGCGCAAGGATAGAATGCCGCCCGGAAACAGCACGGTATTCAGTGGGAAAAGCGGCAGCCATGCGGCAGGTTCGGCCATGATCGGAGTGGGTGTCAGGCCAGTTCCCGATGCCGCAGCACGACATGTTCGGTGTCGGAAAAGTAGTGCGCCAGCCGCTCCGCGATATAGACCGAGCGGTGCTGTCCGCCGGTGCAGCCGATTGCCACGGTCAGATAGCTGCGATTATCGTTCTTGAAGGACGGCAGCCACTTTTCCACGAAAACGCGAATATCGCCCAGCAATTCCAGCGCATGCGGCTGTGCATCCAGGAAGGCGCCGACTGGCGCGTCCTTGCCGGTCAGCGGCCGCAGGGCCAGGTCGTAATACGGATTTGGCAAGACCCGCACATCGAACACCAGGTCCGCATCCAGCGGCACGCCGAACTTGAAGGCAAAGGATTCGAACAGCAGCGTCAGGCGGGTTGGCTGCGTATCGACCAGTTCCTTGATCCAGGCGCGCAATTTGTTCGCGGACAGGCCCGACGTATCGATGACATGGCCGAGTCCTTCGATCGCCGCCAGCATTTCACGTTCCCTGTTGATGCATTCGACCAGCGTCGGCCGATCGCCCGGGTCCTGATTGGTGAGCAGGCGATGCGACAAGGGATGGCTGCGTCGCGTTTCGGAAAAGCGCGCAATCAATGAATCGGTCTTGGCGGTCAGAAACAGCACCTTGACATCATGCCCTTCCTCCTTCAGTCGCTGGATATCGGCCGGCAGGCCCGCCAGCGAATCCGCGCTGCGGGCATCCATCGCGATCGCCAGCGTTTCGGTTTTTTCGTGCGCGCGGATGGCGACCAGTGCCCGCAGCAAGGCGGGAGGCAGGTTGTCGACGCAGAAATAGCCTGCGTCTTCGAGGGCATTCAAGCCGACCGATTTTCCCGAGCCGGAGATGCCAGTGATGAGGACGATGCGCATAACGGCAGATGATACCGCAGACGATGGCGATTGGGCCGGGAATGTCGGGCGGCATCCGCCAGAGTTACCGCGTCCGGGAATTACTCGCTATCCATCGCCTTTTGCTGCCGTTCCATGAATTCCTTGAGCGTATCGATGCCGCGCAGTTGCAGGATCGTGTTGCGCACCGCCGCTTCCAGCAAGACGGCAAGATTGCGGCCGGCATCGACCGGAATGGTGACCTTGCGGATCGCCAGTCCCAGCACTTCTTCGCTCTGCGAATGCAGCGGCAGGCGATCATAGTTTTCTTCGAGCGTGCTACGACGCATCAGATGCACGATCAGCTTCAGGCGCATCTTGCGGCGCACCGCGGTTTCGCCAAAAATCGTCCTGATGTCCAGCAGGCCCAGCCCGCGTACTTCCAGCAGGTTCTGCAGCAGGGGAGGGCAGCGGCCTTCAATCATGTTGGGCGCAATCCGCGAGAATTCCACCGCATCGTCGGCCACCAGGCCATGATCGCGCGAAATCAGCTCCAGCCCCAGTTCGCTCTTGCCCAGGCCGGATTCGCCGGTGATCAGCACGCCGACGCCGAGTACATCCATGAACACGCCGTGCATGGTGATGCGCTGCGCAAGTTTTTTCGATAGATACACGCGCAGATAATCGATCACCTGTGCCGATGACAACGGTGTGGAAAACAGCGGGATGTTTTTTTCTTCGCAGACCGCCAGGATGCTGTCCGGCATTGCCAGGCCCTGCGCGATGATCAGCGCCGGCGGCTTGCCTTCCATCAGCTCCGTCGTCTGGTGCGCGCGCGCCGCAGGCCCTAGCCGGTTGTAATACTGGAGTTCTTCATGGCCGAATACCTGGATGCGACCCGGATGAATCAGGTTCAGATGGCCGACCTGATCGGCCGCCGAGATCGCATCGCCGGAAATCAGGCGTTCGTCGCCGGAAAAGCCGGCGAACCAGCCCAGCTCCAGCGGTTCGCGGTTATCTTCATATAACTGCTGGATTGTGAGTGGTGTCGATAGTGGCATGATGAATGCGCAGGCGGTGCAATGATGGGCAGGGTCAGGATGAGGCAATATTGTGGGCGCTTGGCTGCCATGTAATCAGACGCGCGTAGATGGACTCTGCGTCCGTTACGGTAGCTAGGATGTGGCGGAATGCTTCATCGGAAAACATTTCCGCGATTTCAGACAGGATTTCAAGATGCTGTTGCGTCACATGGTCGGGCATCAACAGGAAAATCAGCAGGCTTACCGGCTGTCCATCGGGTGACTCGAATGGAATGGGCTCCCGCAGCCTGATAAACGCTGCCAGCGGCGCTTTCAGTCCCTTGATCCTGCCGTGCGGCACGGCGACGCCATGGCCCAGGCCGGTTGAACCCATGCGTTCGCGCGCAAACAGGTTATCGGAGACGGTGGAACGCGCAATGCCGCAATTATTTTCAAAGAGCAGGCCCGCTTGCTCGAAAGCACGTTTTTTGCTCGACACATCCAGGTCGAGCACCACGTTCGCGGAGGGGAGGATTTGCTTGAAATGATTCATGGTGCGGTGCACAAAATGAAGATCGCAACGAATTATAGGCGCATTCCTGGCGTATCGAACCCGATTAATTGCAAGAATAGACAATATTGTCACACCCTTGTAATGCAAGTGTCGTGCCAAATCAGCATGGACCCAGTATTCCGGTTCGCATTTGTTGCCGGCATCATTGCCGCGCATTACGCAGCATTGACGGTCGCTGGCCGGTGCTGAAATTGCTGCGCCATGGATTGATATCAATCCCGCCGCGTCGCGTGTAACGGGCATACACCGCCAGTTTTTGCGGCTTGCACTGACGCAATATGTCCATGAAAATGCGCTCTACACACTGCTCGTGGAATTCATCGTGTTCGCGATAGCCGATCACATATCGCAGCAAGCCTTCCTGGTCGATGGGGGCGCCAACATAGCGGATTTGCAGGCTGCCCCAGTCGGGTTGGCCGGTCACCAGGCAATTTGATTTCAGCAAATGCGACACGAAGGTTTCTTCGACCATTGCTTCCGCATGGTTGGCTTTCAGTAGCGAAGCGTCCGGCGTGTAGCCGTCGACTTCGATATCGAGCCGGTCCAGCAGCAAGCCTTCCAATTCGCCAATTTTCTGGTGTGTGAAGGCATCAGGCAGGGTCAGCGCAATCTGCACCGGTGCGCCAAAGCCGGCCGACAGGTCGGCGCGCAGCAATTCCAGCACCGCTTCCGGACCGGCAAGCCGGGTCTGGTTGAATGAATTCAGATACAGTTTGAGCGATTTCGATTCGATGATATTGGGCGAATCTGCCGGCACCGTGATGGCGGCAATTGCTACCTGCGGCTTGCCGCGCAGATTGAGCCAGGACAACTCATAGGCATTCCAGAAATCAACCCCGAAAAACGGCAGCGTGCCGGTAATGCCCAGTTCGTCGCGTTTGCCTTGGCGCGCAATCGGAAACAGCAGCGCGGAATCGTATTCCGCCTTGTAGCCGACGGGCTTGCCTAAAGGGGACTCTTGCGGCATGTTGGGAGTGGTCATGATGCTGCAGCAATCTCTAAATGAATATTTTGCCAGATTTGGCGGAGAGCGATGGTTGCTGCGCCGGTCAACACCTTTCGACCCGGAGCCGAAAGGTGTTGTGCCATGCCCGCTTCACAGGAATAGCTTGTAAGCCGGGTTTTCGCTCTCGTCCCAATGGCGATATCCCAGCGTGGACAGGAATTCGCGGAATGCCTTCATTTCCTTTTTGGGGACTTGCAGGCCGACCAGGATGCGGCCGACGTCGCCGCCCTGGCTGCGATAATGGAACAGGCTGATGTTCCAGTTGGGAGCCATGCTATCCAGGAAGCGCATCAATGCGCCGGGACGCTCCGGAAATTCAAACCGGTACAGCAACTCATTTTTGGTCAGTGCGCTTTTGCCGCCGACCAGGTGACGGATATGCACCTTGGCCAGTTCATCGTGCGTCAGGTCGAGCGCCCGGAAGCCGTGCTTTTCGAAATTCTTCGCGATCTTGCCGGATTCGTCCGGGCTCCCCGTCTGCAGGCCGACGAAGACATGCGCTTCCCGTTCATCGCTGATGCGGTAATTGAATTCGGTCACATTGCGCGGGCCGATCGATTCGCAGAAGCGCTTGAAACTGCCGCGCTCCTCCGGAATCGTCACCGCGAATACCGCTTCGCGCGCAGCGCCGACGTCGGCCATTTCGGCGACGAAGCGCAAGCGATCGAAATTCATGTTTGCACCGCTGGCGATGGTCACCAGCGTCTCGTTCCGGAGCGGTTTCCTGGCAAGCCGGGCGCGTTCGACATAGGCTTTCGCGCCGGCGATCGCCAATGCGCCAGCCGGCTCCAGAATGCTGCGCGTGTCCTGGAATACATCCTTGATCGCGGTGCAGACCTGGTCGGTATCGACCAGAATGACTTCGTCGACGTATCGATGCGCCAGGCGGAAGGTTTCCTCTCCGGCCAGCTTGACCGCGGTGCCGTCGGAAAACAGGCCGACATCGGGCAGGGTGACGCGGCGGCCCGCTTTCAGGCTGCGCGCCATCGCGTCAGAGTCGGTGGTTTGCACGCCGATGATCCGGATCTCGGGGCGCACTGCTTTCACATAGGCGGCCACGCCGGCGATCAGGCCGCCGCCGCCGATCGGCACGAAAATCGCGTGGATCGGGTCCGGATGCTGGCGCAGGATTTCCATGCCGATCGTGCCTTGCCCGGCGATGACATCGGGATCGTCGAACGGATGCACGAACGTTAGCTTGAGCTTCTTTTCAAGCATCAGGGCATGCTGGTACGCGTCGGAATACGAATCGCCGTGCAGCACCACTTCGCCGCCGCGCGCCTTGACCGCATCGATCTTGACCGGCGGCGTGGTGGTCGGCATCACGATCATGGCGCGGCAGCCGAGCCTGACCGCGGATAGCGCGACGCCTTGCGCATGATTGCCGGCAGAGGCGCAAATCACGCCGCGCTTCAATTGCGCCGGCGTCAGGCGCGCCATCTTGTTGTACGCGCCGCGCAGCTTGAAGCTGAACACGCTTTGCATGTCTTCACGCTTGAAGTAGATGCGATTGTCGAGACGCTGCGATAGCGTCGGCGCCAGGTCCAGCGGGGATTCGGTCGCCACGTCATAGACGCGCGCCGTCAGGATTTTCTGCAAGTAGTCGGTAGTCATAGGCTTCAGATCGGACCCGTGCGATAACGGAAAGGGGGCATGCGGGCCGGAGCTCATTATAATGGACCGGATAAGGCGCTTTGCGGAAAAGACGATTTCCCGCTTCCGCATCCCCAACCTTTCAACCCGGCGCTGCCGCTGTTTTTCATTCATGTTCGACTCCGCAATCCATTGGCTGTTGACCACGCTGGCTGTACCCGATATCGGATTGACCTCGGCCTTCATCATCGGCTTCGTTGCGGCGACCTGGCTGCCGATGGGATCGGAGCCGGCCGTTTTTGCGATCGTGAAAGCGAACCCGGCATTGTTCTGGCCAGCGATGCTGGTCGCCACGGCCGGCAATACCCTGGGCGGCATGGTCGATTACTGGATCGGGTACGGTGCGAAAAAAGCGTGGGCTGCGGAACGCCAGGCACGCTGGTTCGGCTGGCTGCAGCGCTTCGGCGCAAAGACGATGCTGCTGGCGTGGCTGCCGGTCATTGGCGATCCGATCTGCACGCTGGCGGGATGGCTGCGATTGCCGTTCTGGCCCAGCATGTTGTATATGGGGCTTGGAAAATTCTTGCGGTATCTGACGGTCACTTACTTGTTGTTGCATGTCCCGGATGGATTCTGGCGTCGGATCGCCTATTTGCTGGGCTAGGATGTATTTAATACACCCGTCTGTATTTGTGAACTGCCGCGATTTATTTGCGAATAATGCATTGTTTTTTAATATACTCCATGCGTTTTTCCCCGATTGAAACGCCATAGCGCCGCAGCGGAGAGGCGCAAAGACAGGTTTTTGACGCTGCAATGAAGCCGTATGCGCTGTAAGGATGTTGCCGCATGGTGCATTGCAATACGCTAGAATGGCTATTTACATTTTGCGAGATGGAGTTCGGCGCAACGATTCTCGGCTCCCGACCAATGACATGAACGCCCCCGCACACATCCATGCCCTTCTGACCGACGCCCCCGGCGGCGCACCCGCGCGCCTGCGCGAGATTCCCTACAACTACACATCGTTTTCCGATCGCGAAATCGTGATCCGCCTGCTGGGCGAGGAGGCATGGCGCCTGCTGGACGAGTTGCGCGGGGTGCGCCAGACCGGCCGTTCCGCGCGCATGCTGTATGAGGTGCTGGGCGATATCTGGGTCGTGCGGCGCAATCCCTATCTGCAGGATGACATGCTGGACAATCCGAAGCGGCGCCAGTCCCTGATCGTTGCATTGAATCATCGGCTGGGCGAAGTCGACAAGCGCCGCGATGCGCCGGATAGTGCAGGAATCGCCGATGCGCTGGCGCAGCGCCGCAGCGCCAGTGTCGCCGCGCTGCTGCAGGCGGCAAAAAAAGCCGTGGCCGATTTCGACGATGAATTCCGCCGGATGCACGATTTGCGCAAGCGCGCCAGCAAGGTGCTGGGCCGCTATACCGCCAAGGACAATATCAAGTTCGACGGCCTGTCGCGCGTGTCGCATGTGACCGATGCGACCGACTGGCGCGTTGAATATCCGTTTGTGGTGCTGACGCCCGATACCGAAGACGAGATGGCCGGGCTGGTCAAGGCCTGCATCGACCTCGGCCTGACCATCATCCCGCGTGGCGGCGGCACCGGCTACACCGGCGGCGCGATTCCGCTGACGCCGCTATCGGCCGTCATCAATACCGAAAAGCTGGAACAGCTCGGGCCAGTCGAGATGATGACGCTGCCCGGCGTCGATCGCGAATACGCGACGATTTATTCCGGCGCCGGCGTGGTCACCAAGCGCGTGTCCGATGCGGCGGAACGGGCCGGATTCGTGTTCGCGGTCGATCCGACCTCGGCCGAAGCATCCTGCATCGGCGGCAATATCGCGATGAACGCCGGCGGCAAGAAAGCCGTGCTGTGGGGCACCGCGCTCGACAATCTGGCCAGCTGGCGCATGGTCGATCCGGACGGCGACTGGCTCGATGTCACGCGGCTGGATCACAACCTCGGCAAGATCCACGATGCGCCCGTCACGCGCTTCAGGCTGGAATGGACGCACCCGGCCGACAAGGGCCGGAGCAATGCACCGTTCCGGACCGAGATACTGGAAATCCCGGGCCGCGTGTTCCGCAAGGAAGGCCTGGGCAAGGACGTCACCGACAAATTCCTGGCCGGCTTGCCTGGCGTGCAAAAGGAAGGCTGCGACGGCCTGATCACGTCGGCGCGCTGGATTTTGCACCGGATGCCGAAATACACGCGCACCGTCTGCCTTGAGTTTTTTGGCCAGGCGAGCGAAGCGATTCCGTCGATCGTTGAAATCAAGGATTATCTCGACGCCGAGACCAGGCGGGGCGGCGCGATCCTGGCCGGCCTGGAACACATGGATGAGCGCTATCTGCGCGCGGTCGGCTACGCCACCAAATCCAAGCGTGGAGTCCTGCCGAAAATGGCGCTGTTCGGCGACATCGTCGGCGACGATGACGAGGCCGTGGCGCGCGCCGCCTCCGAAGTGGTCCGGATTGCCAATCTGCGCGTCGGCGAAGGTTTTGTCGCCATCAGTCCGGAAGCGCGCAAGCGTTTCTGGCTGGACCGCGCACGCACCGCCGCGATCGCGAAGCACACCAACGCCTTCAAGATCAACGAGGACGTGGTGATTCCGCTTGACCGCATGGGCGAATACACCGACGGCATCGAGCGCATCAATATCGAACTGTCAGCCAGGAACAAGCTGCAACTGCTGGTGGAGTTGCGCACCTTTTTCGCGAAAGGCAATCTGCCGCTCGGCAAGAGCGACGATGGCGAAGGCATTCCGCCCGCCGAACTGCTGCAGGACCGCGTGAAGCAGGCCGAACAACTGATCGGGCGGGTGCAGGCGCGCTGGTCGTACTTGCTGGCCCGGCTCGACCAGCCGCTGCGCGAAGCGAAGGCGGAACTGGTGGCGCTGCTGAATGACGCTTTCCTTGAAGCGGACGCTGCGTGGATCGACGCGCGCCTGCAGCAGCAGCCGGACGCGACCGTATTTCACGTGGTGCAGGACCGCACCATCCGCCTGTCGTGGAAACGCGAGTTGCGCGCGCCGCTGCGCCAGATTTTCAACGGTGCGGCATTCAAGCCGATTCTCGATGAATGCGCCGCGATCCAGAAGCGCGTGCTGCGCGGCCGCGTGTTCGTTGCCTTGCACATGCACGCCGGCGACGGCAATGTGCACACCAATATTCCGGTCAATTCCGACGACTATGAAATGCTGCAGGATGCGCATGCGGCAGTGGCGCGCATCATGGTGCTGGCGCGTTCGCTGGATGGCGTGATCTCCGGCGAGCACGGCATCGGCATCACCAAGCTGGAATTCCTGACCGAAGAAGAGATCGGCGAATTCCGCAATTACAAGAAGCGGGTCGATCCCGAAGGTCGCTTCAACAAGGGCAAGCTGCTCAACGATCCCGACATGCCGGCCGATTTGCGCAACGCATACACGCCGTCGTTCGGCCTGATGGGACATGAATCGTTGATCATGCAACAAAGCGATATCGGCGCGATTGCCAACAGCGTGAAGGACTGTCTGCGTTGCGGTAAATGCAAACCGGTGTGCGCCACCCACGTGCCGCGCGCCAATCTGCTGTACTCGCCGCGCAACAAGATCCTCGCGACGTCGCTGCTGGTCGAGGCCTTCCTGTATGAAGAGCAGACCCGCCGCGGGGTGTCGATCAAGCACTGGGAAGAATTCGAGGACGTGGCCGATCACTGCACGCTCTGCCACAAATGCGTTAATCCCTGCCCGGTCGATATCGATTTCGGCGATGTGTCGATGAACATGCGCAACCTGCTGCGCAAGATGGACAAGAAATCGTTCAAGCCCGGCACGGCTGCTGCCATGTTCTTCCTGAACGCGACGGACCCGGCGACTATTAACGCCACCCGCGCAGCGATGACTGGCATC
>DATEZO010000020.1:0-11142 GCA_035255485.1 Burkholderiaceae bacterium | reverse complement strand
ATCATGCCTTCGAACAGGTCACGGATTTCCTGCTCGTTCATGAACGAGGTTTCGCAGTCGATCTGCGTGAATTCCGGCTGGCGGTCGGCGCGCAGGTCTTCGTCGCGGAAGCACTTGGTGATCTGGTAGTAGCGGTCGAAGTTGGCGACCATCAGCAGCTGCTTGAACAGCTGCGGCGACTGCGGCAGCGCGAAGAAGTTGCCCGGGTTGACACGCGAGGGCACCAGGTAGTCGCGCGCGCCTTCCGGCGTCGACTTGGTCAGCATCGGCGTTTCGATGTCGATGAAGCCGTTGGCGTCCAGGAACTTGCGCACTTCCATCGTCACGCGGTAGCGCAGGCGCAGGTTGTTCTGCATCTGCGGGCGACGCAGGTCGAGCACGCGGTGCGTCAGGCGCGTGGTTTCCGACAGGTTGTCGTCATCGAGCTGGAACGGCGGCGTCACCGATGGGTTCAACACTTCCAGTTGCTGGCACAGCACTTCGATCCTGCCTGACTTGAGGCCCGCGTTGGTGGTGCCTTCCGGGCGATTGCGCACCAGGCCGGTGACGCGCACGCAATATTCGTTGCGCACCGCCTCCGCGGTCTTGAACACGTCAGCGCGGTCCGGGTCGCATACTACCTGTACCAGGCCTTCGCGGTCGCGCAAGTCGATGAAGATCACGCCACCGTGGTCGCGCCGGCGATGTACCCAGCCACACAGGCTGACAGTTTGTCCAAGAAAAGCTTCGGTAACGAGACCGCAGTAGTGAGTTCGCATTGACATAGTGAATTTCCAGTAACAGATTCTTTGGTGCGGCTCCCGCGATGGCAGGAGCCCGGTATGTTAATAAACGGTGCTAGCGGGGTGCTTTCGCGGCGGCAGCTGTATCGGCTTTCCGGCTGAGATATTCAGGAGCAACCACACCCATCGACACGATATATTTCAGCGCTTCGTCGACGCTCATGTCGAGTTCAATCGCATCGGCGCGCGGCAGCATCAGGAAGAAGCCGGAAGTCGGATTCGGTGTAGTCGGCACATACACGCTGATATAGTCGCCTGTCAGGTGATTTTTGACATCACCGCCCGGCACCCCGGTCAGGAAGGCGATCGTCCATGCGCCCTGATGCGGATATTGCACCAGCATCGCCTTGCGGAATGCATTGCCGGACGATGAGAACAGGGTATCCGATACCTGTTTCACGCTCGAATAAATCGATTTCACCACCGGGATCCGAATCAGCATCGATTCCCACAGGTAGACCACCTGCTTGCCCACGAAATTGCGGGTCGCCACTCCGGTCAGGAAAATGACCAGCAGCGTGAGGATGGTGCCGATGCCCGGAATATGAAAACCGACCAGCGCTTCCGGCCGCCAGCGCTCCGGCAGCAGCAGCAGCGATTGATCCATCGTGCCGATAATCAGATTCAATACCCATAGCGTAATCGCCAGGGGAACCAGGATCAGCAGGCCAGTAATGAAATATTTACGCATCGTCTTCCATCTTCAGGCGTTCGCAAGGAGCGTCTTCTTTTAGCGTCTTCTTTTCAAACTCATCATGCCTGCCTCAGGCAGTCGATGACGTACTGCCGGCGGCGTTCGCAGTCGCGGAAGGCGCGGCCGGCTTCGAAGCCGGTGCGGCTGCCGCTTCAGTGGCAGCCGCCGGAGCCTCGGCCGCCGGAGCCACGGTGCCGCGGGCGCCGCCGCGGAAATCGGTCGCATACCAGCCGGTGCCCTTCAATTGAAAACCGGCAGCGGTCAATTGCTTCCTGAATGCGGATTTACCACATGAAGGGCACTCGGTCAGCGGCGCATCGGCCATTTTTTGCAACACATCCTTCGCAAATCCACAGGTCTCGCAGCGATACGCATAAATCGGCATGAAAAATTCCTAGCAAAATCGTATAAAACCCTGAATTATAAAGGGTTTCAAGAAGATTTCAGAGGATTCTCGGTTGCCGGAAAGGCAATCCGTCGCATTCTTGCTGCGCAAAATCATGCGGCGGCAGGCTTGACCGCGTACTGCGGCAACAGCGATCCGGCAATCATGGCAACAAAACCGGCCAGCAAGCCCACCAGTTGCGGCGGCCAGATGGACGCCGCGCCGAATCGCTCCATCAGAAGCCATGTGGCCAGGCCGCCGATAACGGAAAACAAGGCGCCTTGCGCGCTGGCGCGTTTCCAGTACAGTCCCATCACCAGGGGAACAAAGGCCGCCACCAGCGTTACCTTGTAAGCGTTGCCCACCATATCGTAGATTGCCATGCCTTGCGAAGCCAGCGCAAACGAGGTAACCGCAATGGCAAAGCTCACCACCACAATGCGCGTCGTCAGCAGCATTTGCCGGTCATTCATCGGAAAGATTTCGCGCAGCACATTTTCGGTCAGCGTAATGCTTGGTGCCAGCAGCGTGCCGCTCGCCGTCGACATGATGGCCGACAGCAGCGCGCCGAAAAACATCACCTGCGCAAACAGCGGCGCATGGTTCAGGATCAATGTCGGCAGGATCATTTGCGTATCCTTGTCGATCAGCGATTGCACCATGTGCGGGTCGATCAATGAGGCCGAATAGGCCAGGAACATCGGAATGAAGGCAAACAGAAAGTAGAGCGAGCCACCGGTAATCGAGCCGACCGCGCCGGTCGTTTCGGTTTTGGCCGACATCACGCGCTGGAACACGTCCTGCTGCGGAATCGAGCCAAACATCATGGTGACCCACGCCGCGATAAACGCAAGGATGTCTTTTGAAGTCAGCTCCGGTGCGAAATTGAATTTGCCTGCCGCTGCGGCGTGGGCAATCACCTTGTGCGCGCCGCCTGCCAGGCCGGACACGACATAAGCAATATAGAGCAAACCCACGACGATGATCGTCATCTGGAAGAAATCGGTCAATGCCACCGACCACATGCCGCCAAACAGGGTATAGAACAGCACGATGGCTGCGCCGAGAATCATGCCCATCGCCAGCGAGATCGCGCCTTGCGACAGGACGTTGAATACCAGTCCCAAGGCAGTGATCTGCGCAGATACCCAGCCGAGATAGGAAATGACGATACACAGCGCCACCAGGATTTCAACCGTACGACTGTAGCGCTGGCGATAATAGTCGCCGATGGTCAACAGGTTCATCCGGTACAGCTTGCGCGCGAAGAACAGGCCGACCAGGATCAGGCACATGCTGGAACCGAATGGATCTTCGATGACGCCGCGCAGTCCGTCCTGCACGAAGCGGGCGGAAATGCCCAGTACGGTCTCCGATCCGAACCACGTCGCGAATACGGTGGCGATCACGATATACAGCGGCAACGAACGGCCGGCATTGGCATAATCGCTGGAATTCTTGACGCGGGTAGCAGCAAACAGACCGATTGCAATCGATGCCAGCAAATAAAGTATGACAAATCCGACCAGCCCGCTCATGCATCCCCCTGATGAATTTTCGGGATTATAGCCGCTAACATTCGGTCAGGCGATAAACCGTTTTCATCGGCGGCGCCACACTTGCCAGCGTTCCTTGCCGGCAAAAACCGCGATCGAATCCGCGACCGGCATGTCTTCGATTTTTTCAAAATACGGCGTCAGCAATGTCTCCAGCGCAGCAGGCGCAATCCCGAACGGGGGGCCTTTGGTCGTATCGGAAAAAAAGAAGAAGCCGGCCAGCAGCTTGCAAGGCGCCAGCAGTTGCGCCCAGCGCGCCGCGACCTGCGGCCATTTGTCGGGCGGCAGGGCGCAAAGAAATGCGCGCTCGTAAATCAGATCGAGCGGCCGTTCCGGTGCAAACGTAAAGAAATCGGCTTCCGTCACGCGCGGCGCCCAGGGGCCGAGCGCCTGCCGCGCAGCAGCCACGGCGGCTGGAGAAAAATCGATGGCGCTTACATCCCAGCCGGCATCGGACAGGTAGGCGACTTCGTATCCGGCGCCGCAGCCGGGAATCAGCGCAATCCGGGGGCCAGCGGTTCGCGCGACAAACTGTTGCAATGCGACCGGTACGCCGCCCCGGTCCCATGGCATGAATTTCTGCTCGAACCGTTCAGTCCAGAATGCAGGCCGGGAAGGGTCCCGGGTATTGAATGTCGGCATCTCGCAACCACTCCCGATTTCGGTTCCCACCGCAGCCCGGTTCCGATATCCGGATCGGTCCGGATGTTGCCTTCGAGGGCCAGCGCTTTTACGCAGCGAAATAATACCAGCGCAAAAACAGTTGTACTAATATCATGCCGCCAATCAGGCCACCGCCGAAATAGATGGCGAAGCCCAGCATCCGGTTGGTGCGCCGCTGTTCGGCCAGCAATTGCCGCAACAGTTCCGCGTCTTTCGCACCCGACTGCCCCGATTGTGCGAGCGCCTGATGCACCATGCGCGGCAACTGCGGCAGGATATGGCTGTAGCGCGGCGCTTCCGCCTTGATCCGCTCGATCAGGCCGCGCCACCCCACCTGTTCATGCATCCAGCGTTCCAGATAAGGCTTGGCGGTTTTCCACAAATCCAGATCCGGATCCAGCTGGCGTCCCAACCCCTCAATATTCAGCAGCGTCTTTTGCAGCAGCACCAGTTGCGGCTGCACTTCGATATTGAAACGGCGCGAAGTCTGGAACAGCCGCAGCAATACCTGTCCGAACGAGATATCGCGCAACGGCCGGTCGAAAATCGGTTCGCAGCAGGCGCGCACCGCCGATTCGAGCTCGTCGACCCGCGTATTTTCCGGAGCCCAGCCCGATTCGATATGCGCCTCCGCGACACGCTTGTAGTCGCGCCGGAAAAACGCCAGGAAATTCTCCGACAGATAGTTCTTGTCGAAATCGGTGAGCGTGCCGACGATGCCGAAATCCAGTGCGATGTAACGGCCGAACGTCGCAGGTTCGACCGACACCAGCACATTGCCGGGGTGCATGTCGGCATGGAAGAAGCCATCGCGGAAGACCTGCGTGAAAAAAATCTCGACTCCATCGCGTGACAGTTTTTTCAGATCGACGCCTTCCGCCACCAGGCGGTCGATCTGCGAAATCGGAATCCCGCGCATGCGTTCCATCACGATCACATTGCTCGAGCAGTAATCCCAGTACATCTCCGGCACGATCAGCATGTCGGACTGGGTAAAATTGCGCCGTAGCTGGCTGCCATTGGCGGCTTCCCGCATCAGGTCCAGCTCGTCATGCAAATACTTGTCGAACTCGGCCACCACTTCCCGCGGTTTCAGGCGTTTCGCATCCGCCCACAATCGTTCGAACCAGCCGGCCGCAATGTACATCAGCGACACGTCCTCATCGATTGATTTTTTCATGCCGGGACGCAATACCTTGACCGCGACTTCGGTGCCGTCCTTCAAGATTGCAAAATGGACCTGCGCAATCGACGCCGAGGCAATCGGGTCGCGGTCGAAAGAGGCGAACAGGCGATCCGGATGCGCGCCCAGCGATTTTTCGATTTGTGCAATCGCGAGATCGGAATTGAACGGCGGCACCCGGTCCTGCAGCTTCGCCAGCTCGTCCGCGATGTCATGCGGCATCAAGTCGCGTCGGGTTGACAGGAGCTGGCCGAATTTCACGAAAATCGGGCCGAGGTCTTCCAGCGCGCGGCGCAGGCGCACGCCGCGCGGCGCGGAAATATCGCGCCAGAATGTCAATACCGCGATCAGTTTCGCTATGCGGGGAATCGCCAGGCCCGATATGGCGATGTCATCCAATCCATAGCGGACCGCAACACTGACGATTTTCAGGACCCGCAGGAATTTCCGTATCATTTGGCGCGACTTTCGAGTTTCTCGATACGCTTGGCGAGCCGTTCCACATCATCACGCAGCCGCGTGACATCGCTGGCGAAATCAGCGACCGCTTGCGGACGCACCAGCATCGGCTTCTCTTCAAGAAAATATTCAGCCACATTTTCAGCCAGCTTGCGCTGCGTCGATTGCACCGCATCCAATGCCGCTTTCGCAGTTGACGCAATGCGGGCGGCGGCAATATCGCCGACCCACTGGCCCAGATCCTGTTCCACTTCCCATCGCAACGACTGGGCCAGTTGCGCAATCGCGTTGGCGAAATCGGCGTCGCCCTCAATCGTCACATAGGAAAATGCGTGCGCGCGATTTTGCAGGATGAGCGGCGCATCGGCCAGCTTGACGCGAATCGTCACGTTGGCAGCCGCTTCCGCCGGCGCGGGCTCGGTCAGGCCATCCGGCGTTGCCTTCAGACGCAGCACCATCGCACCGGCATCGATGCACGCAACCTTGCCGGCATGCCTGGCGAGCCGCTCGCGCGCCCATGGTTCCTGCGCCAGCAAATGATTGATCGCCGCAGGCACGATCGATGGAAAAGGAGAAGGGATCATTTATGCATGAAAATAAAGCCGCCCGCGACACTTCGCGGGCGGCAACAAGTTTATCAGTTTGTACATGCCCGCCCAAAAAGAACCGACGCGGGACAGGCTCTGCGTCGCCCTGCCGTACCGTCCGGGGGTTCCTGCGGCATGCCCCTCCGGATTCCGCCAACCGTCCATCCAGCTACCCGTGCGCCGCTCCACGCCGTCAAAAAACAGAAAAACATGGGAGTATAGGCAAAAACAATCCCTATCTCGCAATGATTTCGCGGCTATTTAAAAATACACCAGCGTGTATTTATTGGGATCAAGGCCGTGCCAAATGCAACGGCTTACAGCTTGATGCCGGTATGCAGCGCTGCCACGCCTGCCGTCAGGTTGAAATACTCGACTCGTTCCAGGCCGGCATCCTGCATCATTGTTTTCAATGTTTCCTGGTCCGGATGCATGCGGATCGATTCCGCCAGATATCGATAACTTTCGGCATCGTTTGCAATGCGCTTGCCCAGCCACGGCAGCACCGAGAAGGAATAGACGTCATACGGCTTTTGCAGCGGTTCCCAGACCTTGGAAAATTCCAGCACCAGCAATTTTCCGCCCGGCTTCAGCACGCGCCGCATTTCCGACAGCGCGACATTCTTGTGCGTCATGTTGCGCAAACCGAACGCGACCGATACGCGGTCGAAATAATTATCGGGAAACGGCAGTTTTTCCGCATCGCACAGCAATGCGGGCGTGGCCAAGCCGTGATTCAACAGCCGGTCGCGCCCGACCCGCAGCATCGACTCGTTGATATCGGTCAGCCATACTTCCCCGCCCGGCCCGGCCTTTTTCGCAAACGCCCTGGCCAGGTCGCCGGTGCCGCCGGCAATATCGAGCACCTTGAAGCCGGGGCGGATGCCGGCCTGGGCAATCGTGAAGGTCTTCCAGAGCCGGTGCAGTCCGCCGGACATCAGGTCGTTCATCACGTCATATTTCGATGCGACGGAATGAAAAACCTCGGCGACCTTATGCGCCTTCTCTTCTTCTGGGACGGTCTGGTAACCGAAATGCGTGGTATTCGTCATGATGGTGAGCGGGTAGATGAAACTGCATTATACAAGCCCGCACCGGAGGCAAATCGCAGGAGTCCGGCGCGCCTGTCGGCCAAGCGCAGGGCGCACGCCAATGCATGCACGCGCCTCGGCGGCGCTGGATGTCAGTGATGCCCGCAGCCGCCGCCGTGATGCCCGCAGCCGCCGTCGGCCTTGGCGGCATTCATGTCGGCATCGCGGCCGGTTTCCCGGGTAAAGCCGGCCGCCTCCAGCCGCTGCATGTACTCTTCCCACAGCTGCGCCTGGTTCTTGCCGAGCCAGTACAGATAATCCCATCCATAGATGCCGGAATTATGCTCGTCCGAGAAATGCGGCTGCACCGCATAGTTGCCGATCGGGTCGATGGCGGTGATGAAGACATTGCGCTTGCCGGTCTGCAAAGTCTCCTGCCCCGCTCCGTGGCCGCGTACTTCGGCCGACGGTGAATACACGCGCAGGAATTCAAACGGCAAGGAAAATACCGCGCCGTCGCTGAAGGCGATGTCAAGCGCGCAGGATTGCTTGTGGACGGTCAGTTCGACCGGGGTCGGGGTTTTTTTCTGGGATTCGCTCATGATGTATACCGTTAAAAAATCCGGTCCATATGCCGGGAAATCGAGGCGCGCAACGCCGGTAGCAAGGCGCAACGCGCAGTCAGGTCAATCATTTCCGGCGTGCGCTTCGGTTCTGCCCATACCGGCGCCGGGAAGTGCGCGTCGCCTGCAAACCGCGGAATCACATGCCAGTGCAGATGCGGCGTCAGGTTGCCGAGCGAAGCGATGTTGATCTTGTCAGGTTGCATCACTTCGCGCAGGGCGGCTTCAACCTGCCATACCGCGGTCATGAGCAGCATGCGGTCGGCAGCGCTCAGATCGGTCATTTCCTTCGCATGCGCATTCCAGATCACGCGGCAAAAACCCGGATACTGCGCATCATCGATCAGCGCGATGCGCAGCTTCGCATGCCGGAAGATAATTTCGCCGCCCGGCTGTTCACATAATTCGCAGGCAATCTCGCTCATGGTCACACCAGCACGCGTTCGATGCCGCCGTTGTTGGCTTTCGCCACGTAATCCGGCATCCAGTTTTCACCCAGCAGATATTTCGCCATCTCAATCACGATGTAATCGGCATCGGTGCCGGCATCGTCGTTGTAGCGCGTCAGGCCCTGCATGCACGACGGGCAGGAGGTCAGGATCTTGACTTCGCCGTCGAAGCCGTCGGCGCGCAGCTTGTCCGCACCCTTGCGCATTTCCTCTTCCTTGCGGAAGCGTACCTGGGTCGAGATATCAGGGCGGCCGACCGCCAGCGTGCCGGATTCGCCGCAGCAGCGTTCGTTTTTTTCGATCTTCACGTGATCCACTGTCGTAATCAATGCATTCACGGTCTTGACCGAATCCTGCAGCTTCATCGGATTGTGGCACGGCTCGTGGTACATGTAGCGCACACCGGCCACGCCTTCCAGCTTGACGCCCTTTTCCATCAGGTATTCGTGAATATCGACAATGCGGCAACCGGGGAAGATCTTGTCGAACTCGTAGGTTGCCAGCTGATCGTAGCAGGTGCCGCACGACACCACCACCGTCTTGATGTCGAGGTAGTTGAGCGTATTCGCGACACGGTGAAACAGCACCCGATTGTCGGTCATCATCTTATCGGCCTTATCCTGCTGGCCGTTGCCGCGCTGCGGATAGCCGCAGCACAGATAGCCCGGCGGCAGCACCGTCTGCACGCCGACATGCCACAGCATGGCCTGGGTTGCCAGGCCGACTTGCGAAAACAGGCGCTCGGAACCGCAGCCGGGGAAATAGAACACCGCCTCGGTATCCGCCGTGGTCTGCTGCGGATCGCGGATGATCGGCACGATCTTGTCGTCTTCAATGTCGAGCAGGGCGCGCGCGGTTTTCTTCGGCAGGTTGCCCGGCATTTTCTTGTTGATGAAGTGGATCACCTGCTCTTTCATCGGGGCACGACCGACCGTGGCCGGCGGCGCCTTGGTCTGCTTCTTCGCGAATTTCTTCAACAGTTCGTGACCGAAGCGCTGCGCCTGGTAGCCCCAGCGGATCATCACCTCGCGCGTGGCATTGATGGTCGCCGGATCGGTCGCGTTCAGGAAGAACATCGATGCCGCGGTGCCGGGATTGAATTTCTTCTGTCCCATCTTGCGCAACAGGTTGCGCATGTTCATCGACACATCGCCGAAATCGATATCGACCGGGCAGGGATTGACGCATTTATGGCACAGTGTGCAATGGTCGGCCACGTCGGAGAATTCATCCCAATGCTTGATCGACACGCCGCGCCGGGTCTGCTCTTCATACAGGAAGGCTTCGACCAGCAGGGAAGTGGCGAGGATCTTGTTGCGCGGTGAATACAGCAGGTTCGCGCGCGGCACGTGGGTGGCGCACACCGGCTTGCACTTGCCGCAGCGCAGGCAGTCCTTGACGCTGTTGGCGATCGCGCCGATATCGCTTTGCTGCATGATCAGCGATTCATGCCCCATCAGGCCGAACGACGGCGTATACGCATTGCGCAAGTCGGCATGCAGTTCCGGCAGGTTCAGCAGCTTGCCCTTGTTGAAGTGTCCTTCCGGATCGATGCGCTGCTTGTAGACGCGGAAATCGCCGATCTCATCTTCGGTCAGGAATTCCAGCTTGGTGATGCCGATGCCGTGCTCGCCGGAAATCACGCCGTCCAGCGAACGCGCCAGCAGCATGATGCGCGCCACTGCCGCATGCGCGTCCTGCAGCATTTCATAGTCGTCGGAATTGACCGGAATATTGGTGTGCACATTGCCGTCGCCGGCATGCATGTGCAAGGCAACGAACACGCGCCCGCGCAGCACGCGCTTCTGGATCGCGGCACACTCGTCCAGAATCGGCTTGAAGGCCGCGCCGTTGAAGATCTGCCGCAGCGGCGCGCGCAATTCGCGCTTCCACGAGAGCCGGATGGTGCGGTCCTGCACCACGCGGAATACGGTCGCATCCGGCTGCTGCGCCAGGCGCGCGTCGATCCACGCAGCGTCCGCTTCAAGGAAATCGTCATTCAGCAGCGTCACCAGGTCCGCCTTCGCTTCGCGTAGCGGCAAGTCGAGCTGCGCCAGCAGATATGACCAGCGCGCCTGCACGCGGTCGATCAGCTGTTCGGCCTGCTTCACGCGATCCTGCAGCAGGTCGGCGGGCGGAATGCCTTCGCCATCGTCGCTCTTGCCGAGCGGTAGATTGCCTTTCGCGAAAAAGGCGCGCAATTCCGTCAGCAGTTGCAGCTTGTTCCTGGCCGACAGTTCGATGTTGATGCGTTCGATGCCGTCGGTGTATTCGCCCATGCGATTCAGCGGAATCACCACGTCTTCATTGACCTTGAAGGCATTGGTGTGCTTTGCGATCGCGGCGGTCCGTGCGCGGTCGAGCCAGAATTTCTTGCGCGCTTCCGGGCTGACCGCAACGAAGCCTTCACCGACTCGGGCATTGGCCATGCGAATCACTTCGGAGGCCGCGCGCGCGACCGCTTCATCGTCGTCGCCGACGATATCACCAAACAGCGCCATTTTCGGCAGTACGCCGCGCTTGGATTTGGTCGCGTAGCCGACCGCACGCAAATAGCGCTCGTCGAGGTGTTCCAGGCCGGCCAGGATAGCGCCGCCCTTCTTCGCCTCGGCATCGAGATAATCCTTGATTTCCACAATCGATGGAATCGCGTCGCGCGCCTGGCCGAAAAATTCGAGGCAGACCGTGCGCGCGTGCTTCGGCATCTTGTGCAGGATCCAGCGCGCCGAT
>DATEZO010000019.1:0-17766 GCA_035255485.1 Burkholderiaceae bacterium | reverse complement strand
CCAGAATCCCGCATAGTCTTGCTCCGCTTCCGCACACAGCGCACGGTACCCTTCCATCCCGGAAATGGTGGCATCCCGGGTAAATGCCGCCGGAGGATTGAACATACGGTTTTCCAGCTTTAAAACTTCAATATCGGACATACATTCCCTTGGTGCTTTTGTTCATCATGCGTTACTGCTTGCTTTGTTCTGACAGGTGCCAGGTGTGTTTGCGCATTCCGTAAAATGCGCAAACACTTCCACCGTTCTAGAAGAACAGGATGCCACCAAGCGACACGCCGTTCATGCGTGCCGTATCGCCCGCGACCGCTTTCGAGCGCGTCTGACCGATTTCACCGACCAATGTGACGCTCTTGGTCAATGCATAGTAAGAGCCGAGCGTAATGTTGCTGTTGGAGCGCAGCCCGGTCGTATCTTCCTTGTTGCGGCTGATACCGTAGCTGGCGCCAAGTTTCAGCTTGTCGCTGGTCTTGTAGGTCGCCTGCAGCAGGTAATTGGTGTTGCGGATATCGCCTTGGTCGCCATCGGACAGAATACCAAGCCCTTTGCCGGACTGGACGTTGGCAAGCAGCCCGAGCGGGCCAGCGGTGTAGGAAGCGCCGAGTTCGACAGCGGTCATCCGGAAGTCGTCGATGCCGGCGACGGTCGAATTGAACTTTTGCGTCTTCGTGCCGAACCAGGTTTTCAGGGCGTCGTTGCTGTAGCTGACTTGTGCCTGGAATTGCGGCGTCGATCCTGAATCAAAGCCGACGCCGATGGGCCCGTTGGACACCGGGCTGACCAGTGCCGCATCGACCTGGATACCGGCCGACTTCGGCGAGGTGTACGCGATCTGGCCGTACGTACCGAGATAGGTGTACCCGGCACCGATGTGGCCAAGCGTGACGCGGCCGCGTTGCGTTGCCTGCACCGGAGCGCCTGCGCCGAGCAGCGTCATGTCGCCGAGGATCGCAGCGGAACCGAAGATACCGTAGTCGCGTCCCAGCTTGAAAGTACCCAGGTTCGCATTACCGAATGATAAGAAGGCCTGACGCACGTCGACACCGCTATTTGACGCAATCGCGCTGTCGGTCGCGGTGTGTGCCATGATGCCGATAGTACCGGCAACATCGTATTCTCCCTGCTTCGATTTCACGCTTGTGATCAGTCCATTCGGCAGCAAGCCATTGCCGATGGTGGTGCGGTTTCCTTCACCACCACACCCCAGCCCACGATCCGCCAGTGCGATACCGCCGACCGCACCACCAGAGCAGCTCACCGATGTGTAGTAAGCATTCGCAATGCCGCCGACCGAAACTGTCCATTCTCCTGCCTGCACATCAACCGCGTATGCAGCCTGGGTTCCAGCAATCGCCAATCCTCCCAACAGCAATATCTTTTTCATTCTGTGCTCCCTTGATTAATGTTTAAAAATCACCAGCAACTGGCTTGCGGAACTATGGCAAATTACGTGCCGGCACAAAAATCCCCAGGGATACGATGTAACCCGTGTTTGAAATAGCACCTGCAAAAGGCCTTCGATATGCCCACAGAATATGGATACAGGTGCTGTCGAACACCGGCATTCATGCTGGGAACAATGAGATTTGGAGCGATACTGCCTACGCAGTTGCGCAACTGAATTGCGAACAAGACTGCCGGACCAACCTCTTCAGAAGCCGGCTTCTGACTTGCGGCGGCAAAGTCTCTCAAAGGGAAGTGTCTATTGTCAGTTGTGATAATCTGGATCACATCGTCACAACAGCGTCCAAATTTTGATCAATCACTTATTCCAGTACATGAGATATCAGGCTGAAAAGCGGGCATCGGCATAGGGTCGGTCATTGACTGACCGACCCCTGCCACACCACCCGACATGCAGGCCCGCACCGGGCGGTTCGAGTCGTTGAGATTATGAGAGTCGAGGCACGCCAAGACGGCAAAGTAGACAATCGTCAGCACGCTGTTCAGTGCCAGATGGCTGTGTTGGACCACCAGTGTCGGCTATTCGCCACCACCATTCGTGCCATCTTTACCGACGCGCCAAGGGCCAGCAGCTCCCGGTACATCGTCGTGCCACGCTTCCAATGCTTGAGCTGAATTGCCTTCAGTCGGTGACGTATCCATTCGTCCAGCTCGCGCCAGACTCGCGGTGTTTGCGCCAGTCCAAAGTAAACTTTCCATCTCAGTCATGTAACGGCGCAATAAGTGCAGCGTATTGCACCGCACGGATACGACATGCGGCAGATGACTTGTGCCGTCCAGCCTGCATAGTTTTGAAAAAATAGGGAGTATCTGCAAAAACAGGCATATTTACGCAAGTATCGCTTGCGGCTTAGAAAATACACCAGCTGGTATATTTAGATGTATGTGGCGCAATGGTGTAACAGGGTTGCGCGGCGCACTGCTTCGCGCCTGCGGAACGATATCCGCTTGCAAGCGGATAGGCGCCCTGCAAGGGCTGCGCTTATTAACGCCCTACGCACTACTGGCTATGGGAGGACTTGCACCTCCGAGATTGCGCCCATGCGGGGCGCACGAAAAAAAGCCGATGATAAAAATCATCGGCCTCGGTCTTTTCCAGGACGGCCACACGTTCTTTTACTCTTTTTCTAATCCATTAAATCTGATGCGTCATTCAGCGTCATTATCCGGCAATATGCGCCAACATCCATTTGCGGCCTCATGTCAAGACCATGGAAAGTCAGGGGACTCCCATCGCTCTCCGGCTTTACCGATCAGCATCACATCCACATTTTCCAGGGTTGATGCGAGCTTTATCGCTCTGGCAGCTCCCATTACCATCATCGCTGTCGACAAGCCGTCCGCCAGTACCGCAGTGGGTGCAACCACCGTTGCACTTGCCAGCTCAGGTGGAGAGCTACCAGTGTGCGGATCAAAAATATGATGTTGTGAAAAGTCCGCATTAAAGCCGGTTTCATAATCGCCCGATGTGGCCGCACTTCGGCTATCCATTCGTAATGCCCGCGCCAGCAGCTCGCTTTTGCGTGGATCCTGAATACCGAGCATCCATGGGCGGTCTTCGTCGCGCGCGCCGACGGCGCCGCACTCTCCCATATCAAGTAACGCATGCCGAATGCCACGCGCCCGGATAGCAGCCAATGCAAGGTCGGTGGCATAACCCTGGGCAATACCATTCAGGGTAATGGCCATTCCGGGGCGCAGCAATTGGACGCTACGCTCATCAAACACCAGTTGACGCGAATCGACAAGCGTACGCGCGCTTTCGCGCTCCGCATCGGTTGGCAAGTCACCTCGCGAATGGGCATTTTTATAGGCTATCCATAGCGGCTGTACAGTCACATCGAAGGCACCTTGGGTCAACGCGGTCAGATCTCTCGCAATTTTTAAAACGGCAACGAGATGAGGATCCGGGTGATCCAGACTGCCGATAGCGTTCAAGGTGAAAACCTGGCTACTATGACGATATACACTCATCAGGAAATCAATTTTTTTTGCTGCGGCAAATGCATCCTCAATTGCCAGATTCGCCTGCTTTTCATCATCGTGCAGCAATTGCACGGAAATACTCGTACCGAATGCCAGGTCAACACCCCGATAGAGACGTTGCCCCAAAGGGCTCGGACCACTTCTGAGCACGGTTCCCGGGGCGGCATGGTTATCAATGATTTTCCAGCCAACAGCAATCGCCGCAGCGCCAAAGCCGACGGATGCACTCATGAATTTTCTATGTCTCATTGAACTTCCTTACTGTTTTTCAATAGCAGCATGGATAGGGATCATGTGTCCACGTTTTTTCTCGAGCATCAGCGGAGCGCACTGTTCATTGCCTCGATAAATCACCACGCAATCCATGCACTGAAAACAGTCATCGTAGCCAATGCGGTCGTTGCGGCCAATAGCTTCATATTCGCAATGATGACGGCAGCTATGCCAAGGCATTCCGCATTGCTCGCGCCATGGCAGCCACGAAAAAATACGAAAGCGTCCGAGTAATGCCAGGTTGGCACCCAACAGACAAAGGCAGCAACAAAAAAGTTTGTAGACCACGGCATTTGCAAGCAACAGCGCAACTGTATACACGACGAACGGCCACGAGCGCATGAAACTCAAGGTAATGGCGGTCTTGAATGGCTCAAGCTCTACCATCCTGTCGATGATCTCTGAAGAATAAAAAGCAGCATTGTGATTACGAATCGACACCGCTGCCAACGGTGTCTTCGAAGCTATTCCCAACGTCAGAACTCTTTAATAGCACGCGTTGAAGCAGACCGCTTTTAATCATGTCTTCAATGCGGAATGGCTCGAACAGATCCTCCCGGATGTGCGCAATCTGGCAAGGTTGCTTTGTTCAGAAAAACCTCGCTTGTTGCACGCCACCTTAAGAGCCGACGACAGTATGGTTTGGTTGAGAATGCGTACTGACGCGGTCGCCTTTGACACACCATCGATATGAGCATTGGTGCCATGACGTTTATTACGCTGCCCGGACCCGGTATCGATCGAGATATTTCGCGTCAATGACAAGCCGCGATACTGACTGACTCACTTGAATAACGTGCTTCGCTCAGCCATCCGGGAGCACCGGCGTCACGGCTTGGTCAGGGTTACGCCGTATTTGGCAAAAATCTTCGCCAGCTCGCCAGAGGCTACCAGTTCGTTGGTCGCAGCCTGAAGTGCCTTTGCCAGTTCCACATCATCATGTTTCACCGATAGGCCGACTACCCAGCCTTGTCGCGGCAGGCGCTGGAATCTCGCTTCACTCTGCTGAAAGCGCGGATCCTGCCTGAGTGAAGACTCGATCTCGGAGTGGGTTGCCAATACCGCATCGAGCTCGCCCGCCTTCAGCTTTTCGAGCGCCTCGGCCGCGGTGGGAAAAATCTTTACGTTGTCGCGGAACTTTCCGTTTTGCTCTCCCAGCAGAACCATGGCAGCGATCGAAATTTTTTCCACGCCGATTCGTTTTCCAGTCATGGAATCGACGTTATCGTAAACCGGAAACTTATTTACATCGCGCACCAGCCGCACTTTTTCTCGATAATACGGCGCAAAGATTTCCACACGCTTGTTTTCTTCCATCAAATGGGTGTCAACTGGCACATGCATTAGTACATCGGCCGGACCATAGCCGAGATAGTGTCCCTTCCACACCATGTTACGCAGGTCATCATTCAGGTTTTCACCAGCGTCGAATGGCAGCAGGCTCAACTTGAGCCCCAGTTTTTGTGCAAGTGCATTTGCAAAGTCGATATCGATCCCGCCATCCTTGCCTGAAAACGGTGCGAAATCTTTGTACACAGCTACTTTAATGACGCCAGACTGCTGCAGCTTGGCCAGATCGGCATGCGCAGTGGATACTTGCAGGCTGAGTGCGCCGGCTACTAAAATCCCTGCCACAAATCTTGGCAATGATAGAAACTTCATGATGGTCTCCAATATAGTTATATTTTGATTGCAATGAACATGAAGGCCGGGGCAGATTTCGTCATATTTCTGGCGCTCATACCCCGTGCCCTTGTACATGGCAAGCACCGCAAAGCAGCGTGCTGTGCAGCGACCTGATCGTGCCTAACCTGCACGGCACGAAGTTTGTACCCGATTTACTTGGTTTCCCGGCGCGTCTCAAGATAAGCTTTGATGGCCCACATCGCTTCCTGACCGAATACTCCTTCGAACGGTGGCATATACACGGCGCCGTTGCGTACCTTTCCATGTCTAATCGACGTCAGGAAATACTGGTCGTTTTCCTTGTAGCAGGCTTGCTTTTTGGCTTCCACCTTTAGAGTGAAGCAGTCGCGATCAAGCCTCCGCAGATCTGGCGCGATCCCGCCGGATATCGCCTCGATACCATGGCAGCGGGCGCAGTTCTGGGCAAATGCCGAGGTACCAATACGGATTGCCTCCTTGTTGTTGCGATAAGGGTTCTCTTCACGCCATTTCTCGCCAAGCTGCGGTAATGAAGTAGCATCAACTGCCTGCGGCGTGACATTCCCGTGCGCCAGTGCCGCACTTGAAACAAACATTGATACCAATAGCGATGCGCTGAATACGAAGCTGGATGATGCAAATGACATGATGGTCTCCCCAATCAAATTAAAAAGAATTGAATTGACTATACTGAGGCAATTGCCATGCCATGGTGCATCACAGCGTTTAGATCTTCTGAGCGGCATCTGGTTGTTGCAGCCTGCAACACTGCTACAGAAAAGAACGTATTGACCTGTTCCACGAGCTATTCAACCTCTTCATCATCGAGCATAAATGCGAAAATGACAGAAATACAAGCATGACTACTTGCTCGATGCCTTTCTCGCAAGCTCGGGGCAGATTGTGATCAGAGGAAGCACAAAATGGAAAAGAAAAGCACAGGATGCAGATAAGAACGCGCTGGCAATTACGCCAGCACGCTCTCTGGAAGGCCTTCTCTCGACCCCTATTCAGGTACGTGGCAACATGCGCCGTATAACTTGCGTTCCTGAGGTAGCAAGGTGATACAAAACTGCGGTCAGGTGTATGCAAATCAAGAAGAACAGCAGATAGGAAAATCCGAAATGTAGCTTTTTGAATACAGAAGAAATCAGAGGGTCATCCCATCCGAGGCGCGGCAACGGCCATCCAAAAAAATTAATGCTGTGCTTGGTGAAGCTGGATGCAACGAATCCGCACACTGGCGTCATCAGCATGCAAACATACAGCAGTCGGTGTGAAATTTCCGCCGCCTTCGCCAGTACCGGAGACTGGTGCAGAGGATTGAGCGATGGTGACGGCGAGCGGAATTTCCACCATAGCCGAACAACGACGAGCGCGAATGCAAGCAATCCGAGCGATTTGTGCAGATTGTAATAAAAAGCCACCGGCGGCGTCCGCTTGGGAATATCGACCATGTACCAGCCGATGCCGATTTGCACAAACAACAAGAGCGCCATCAGCCAATGCAGCGCGATAACGGGCATCGTATAGCGTCCATCGGATTGGACTTGCATGGCTTCTCTCCTGATGTCACTCACTGGATCACTACACCCCAAGGCAGTTCGCCCACTGCGATGTCCTTGATTACTTGATTGCTGCTGGTATCGATAACAGAGACAGAATTGGATCTACCATTTGCCACGTACAGCTTTTTCCCATCTGGCGTGAGTGCCATGTTCCAGGGCCGTTTGCCGACTGGTACTGTCGCCTCCACGGTGTTTTTCGCCGTATCGATCACGGATACCGTGCCATCCTTGCCATTCGATATATATACGCGTTTTCCATCCGGTCTCACCGTTACGCCATTGGAAAACTTCCCGGCCTTGAGCGAAGCGACCATGGTTTGGCTCGCCACATCAATCACGTAGACGGTACTGGCGATTTCGGCCGCCACATAGGCTTTGCTGCCATCGGGCAGAAAGCCGATTCCGCGCGGTCGCATGCCGAGCGTAATTGCATTGACTTGTGTGCGCTTGGCTACGTCGACAATATCGACACTATCCGCTTCTTCTGCGGTAACGTATAACCATTTACCATCGGGGCTGAATTCCGCGTGTTCGGGATTCTTGCCCCTGGTTTTTACACTAAACACCTTTTCGTTGGTTGCTGTAGATATGAACGACACACTATTGCTGATTTCACTGGCGGCGACTACCCACTTGCCATCGGGCGAAATTCCTACCCCTTCCGGCGATTCTCCTAACGCGATGGATGACACCACCGCCCGCGTGGCGGTATCAATCACTAGCAGCGCGTTATTGGTCTGGTCGCTAACGTAAATCCTTTTTCCATCGGGGCTGGCAGCCAGCCCGCGCGGCTTGTGGCCCGCCTGGATGGTGTCGATTACCGTGTCAGTCTCGCAATCAATGACCGACAGTGTTCCTGACTTTTCATTCGGAACATAAGCATAGGGACTGGCGCAGGCAATGCCACTGGCGAACAGGTATGCGGCAAACACCACTCCTGCCGCAAACAGCTTGCGTGGCGGACACGGGGCCGGGCCGGCGTGACGCAATGATTTCAAAAAAATTCTTTGCATAATCTGTTCCTCTTTGCTTTTTATATGGCGAATCAAACTGGTTAAAACGCAGCACGCAGGCCGACGAATAAACGGCGCCCCGCTGCCGGTTCAAAGAAACGTTGGTTGCCGTCGTTGACGATGACGGAGCCAGCGTAATTCTTGTCCAGTAAATTGTCGAGCCTGCCGTACAAGAACATCTTTGTCGGCCCCATACGGAAGTTGTAGCCCGCACGCAAATTGAACACCGCATAGCCGGGTGCGGCGTCACTGTTAATATCATTCACGTAGGCCTTGCTTTCCGCACGCATCTCCAGCGCCGTCGAGATCGCATCCGCTGGCCGGTACTCAATCTGCGTAAAGAGGCTATGCATGGGCGCACCAGGCAGACGGTTGCCGACAGCGATCACCGCATTTTGCCCATTGATAAACCGCTGCTGAAAGCGAGCATCCAACAAGGTATAACCGACCTGCGTAGTGATTCTGTTCCATGCCGTAGTCCATGACACTTCGGCACCCCGCCGCTCAACGCGATCGACGTTCTGGAAAATCGAGCGGCCGTTTTCAGTGGTTAACGGAACGATTTCATCGCGGCTGCGTGCATCGAATATTGCAAAGTCCACGGTGTGCAGGCCTTTCCGCAATTTAATCCCAATCTCACCCTGCACACTGCGCGACGGTTTGAGCGCCAGGTTGGGTCCGGTGGCGCCAACGCGATACGCGGTCTCTGTCACGGTTGGCGTCTCAAAGCCACGCCCGATATTGCCATATACGTTGACGTCATCACTGGCATGCCAGACCAGGCCGAGCACCGGACTGGTATTGTGGTATTCCACGCTGCCGCTGTCGTTGGGGCTATTCGCTGTGACAAAGCGGTCATCGACGGCCAGGCGCACACGGCTCGTGCGCAATCCGGCGGTGGCCTTCCATCGTTCCGAAAAAGACCAGTCGACCTGACCGAACAAGTCCAGATTATCCGCACTGTCGATCTCGTCGCGCCGCAGGTCACCCACACTGCCATTGTTGTTGACGAAGCCGCGTCGAGTCTGATCGAGCTTATCCGCCTCGATGCCCAGCGTCCAGTTGAGCGGCACACCGCCAAGCTTGGCCTTGTGGTTCCAGCTCAGGCCTGCGCCCTGAAAAGTATTATCGAGATCAACCACACCACCGGCCGAACTGAGGGCGCTACCGCTAAACGCCAGCGTCTGGAACACTTGACGTGTGCCGCCATACAGCCGTGCCTTCAGGCTATCGCTAGCAGACAGGCTATGATCCAAGACTACGCCCACTTGCTGCTGCTCGATCTTCTTACGAGTATCGAAGATAAGCGCACCTGGCACAACCTGTTGGGGATTCTGGTTAAATTGCTCATGCGTCAGGCCCAGTGGATCCTGCGCACGTGGTTGATCAAAACTGTTAAAGATGCCGGTCACGGTGGTGTCTGTCGAAGGTCGCGCGACCATCTTGGCATTGACTTGCGTGCGTTGCGCCGCACTGTGATCGCGATAGCCATTGGTGGAATAGCGAGAGACATCAACCAAGCCGCCCAGCGTATCGCTTCCGGCACCGATCGATACATCGGCCTGTTTCTGCCCATAGCTGCCGACGCCGGCCGATATCATTGCAGACGGCGACTCGGAGGCGAGCGGTGGGTCGTTGGTAAATACTTGTACCACGCCACCTGCCGCATTGCCGTAAAGCTGGGCGACCGGGCCGCGCAATACTTCGATGCGCTTGGCTGATGTCAGACTGGCAGTGGCCGCCTGTCCTTGGCCATCCGGCATGGTAGCCGGGATACCGTCGATCAGGATACGCACCCCGCGCACGCCGAACGTGGAACGGGTGCCAAAACCGCGCACCGATACCTGCAGATCTTGCGCATAATTTTGCCGTTCGCGAATCTGAATGCCGGGTACTGCCGACAGCAACTCCGACAGATTAACCAGAGGCGATGCCGTGTGCAAGGGGTCAACCTTAACCGCGTCGATTGACGCAGCGGAATCGAAACGTCGCTGCTCGCTCCTGTTGGCCGTGATGACCACGTCTTCAGGCGACTTGCCGGCCATGGTCTGCGCATGCGCAACCGGCCACATTAGGAAACCGGCAGTTAGGGCAACGGCGGCATGGCTTGGTATGTGTGTAAAAACAAGTTTTGTCATATTAATCATAAACGTTGACTGCAATTGGAACAGTGCTTTTTGTGAATCCCCATGTCGCAAGTTATATGCCACGCAAACAATCGGAAGGTGAAATAAAACTTGCCATGCTGGAGTTATACATTCATTTCAGGGAACACTGCATGATTCGCCGCTTTCATTTCAAATAGCAGCACCGTATCGGCGCGCTCGACGCATGTCAGCACGAGTCATTACGTCCCTTATTACTACAGCAACTGCCACCGGCACGCTGGCACAATCCAGCAATGCCGGTGAGCCCACCCTGCCGACCATGTCGGTGGCGGGCAGCGCACTGCTTGGTATCAATGGCAATGACGTACAAGGCGACACGTTCCAGAGCGATGCCACCTATCGCTGCTTCCACACGTCGCCAATTCTGTGATCTTCACAGAGAATGTCGGTCCATCTGGATGGCTTTCGGGTCAACGAGTCCTTCGGCGATATCGTCAACTGGGACATGCTGCCGGAGTCGGCTATTGCCAGCGTTTCTCTGGTACCAGGTTCAAATCCGATATTCGGTCTCAACACCTTGGGCTGCATCTTGGCGTTTACCACCAAATCTGGCCGCAGCCATCCCGGACTGGAAGCCGAACTGACAACAGGCAGCAGCGGCCATAACCGACTCGATCTGGCTTACGGAAAAAAAGGGCGAGAAAACAGCATCGACACATTCATTGCCGCCACCGGATTCGATAAATCAGGATAGCGCGAACACGCCGGTAGCCAGCTTGGCAATTTGTTCGCGAAGATCGGATCGCAACGCGGCATAATGCAATGGGAAGCATCGCTACTAAATGGCACTAGCCGCCTGGCTGGAAATGACTTGTTGCCGAGTTATCGCTGGGCTGACGACTCGCAATACAACGGTTCGCATGAAGATAATCCGCGTGCAGCGTATGCCTATCCCGATCTGATCAAGAACCGGCTGAAGCAACTGACTTTCAATCTGCATACATGCCCGAGCAATCGACCGAAGCTGCCACCAGCGCCTATCTGTGTAGCAGTCGGCGCGACGGCACCAACGCGAATGTAAGCGAGCAATACAGTGGTTACATTGGCAACTGCAAAGACAGCTTTACCGCCACCGATAATGCAGCGGCACCTGCATCCTGCTCCTGTACACGCGCCACGGGCAGCGCACTGTCTCCGCTTCTCTCAATAGCACCGCCACACACCAGCAAAGCGCCGGATTGGGTATCACGCACGAAGCGGGCGCAGGGCTAACGTTATTCGGCAATACCGCACAGAGTAATCGCGTGCCAATTGTTATTGAATTAGGCTGAGCCGACCCTGCGCAGCCTTGCCGTCTGTCGGTTTGCCTGCAATCCGATCTCCATCTGAAGCAGGTCAGTCACACACCATGGAGGCCGGAGCTCGCTGGTAGCCGTCTGCGACGAGTTTGCTGACAGTGTCAGCCTACCGCATCTGCAATCGCAACGACATTCTGTTTTTACGGCCGTGGCGACTCAGCAGAGTTACTTTGCCAACTTTGAACGCACAAAACACCAGAAAATCGATCTGTCGGCATCCCATCGGTTCGGTGCTGTCACTACATATCTTGCGTACAGCTTTCTCGACGCCAGTCTAACCAATGGCTTGCTCTGGCTGAAAGCCGGATGTTTCAAGACCATGACGCATTCTGTTGCGCATGGCGATCGATCGGGAACCGATGCCAAGCGCCGTAAAGGCTTGAAACTCCATCTGGCTGTCGATACGCTGGGCACTTTGGAGCCTTGCATATGACGCCAGGCAACGTGCATGGCTGCGCGCAAGCGGCCGAACTGGTGCAAACCTTACAAGAGGCCACGAACGGCACGGTGGGCGTGGCTTTTGTCGATCAGAGTGATACCGGCGAGTTGGCATAGTTCTATGTGCAGGACTATGGCATGGACCGGGTAGTAGCCAAACGTACTACTGCAAAGAAGGGCTTCATCCTGCCACCTCGACACTGGGTGGACGAGCACAGATTTACCCGGGTGGCGCGCTTTCGCCGTCTGGTACGCGACTATGAACGGTTTGTCGACGCGTTGGCGAGACTGCATTTGGTTGCCTTCGTCTACTTCATGTTCAGGCAGGCCGCCACGATGCTGTGCAAGGTTAACAATATTTTCTAGAATGGCGACAAAATGCTCCATTTCGCAACACTGCTGTTGCAATTCAGAGCAAATCGCTTTTTCAGCTTGTGCGTGAACTGTACATACGCCGTGTGCAGCGTCTCCATCTTGCAGACATGGACGCATAAACCCTAGAAATGCCAAGCGGATCACGTAGCAAATTAGAGAATTTGACACCACCATGCTTATTACAGCACACGACTTGGCAGCCAACATCCTGGCTTACAATTAAAAAAGGTCGACGATTTTCATCGTCGACCAAAACATCCCTTGGAGGCAGTAGGCTAGCGTTCTCGCCAGCCTCTTAAGGATGCGGAGACAAGTTAATCTTTCTCATTTTCATTTGGAAGAAAGTTTGAACACCCACATCGACCCGCCCTGTTCTAGGAAGTTAACACGCTTAGCGACGTCACCACCCCACAACGGCACCGCGCCACCCCAACCGGATACGACCGCGACATACTGCGTGTCACCATCTTGCCAGGTGATCGGAGGCGCAACCACACCGGAGCCAGTCTGGAATTTCCACAATTCCTTGCCGGTCTTTGCATCGAGTGCTTTCAGGTAGCCTTCAGGCGTGCCATAAAATACCAGGTCGCCAGCGGTAGTCATTACACCACCCCACAGCGGAGCATTGTTTTTCACTTCCCACACGATCTTGCCGCTCTTCGGGTCGATTGCGCGCAGAGCACCGATATAATCCTCATTCAATGCCTTGATGGTGAAGCCTGCGCCCAAATAAGCGGCGCCCTTCTTGTAACTGATCGGCTCATTCCAGATATCCATGCCCCATTCGTTGGCGGGCACATAGAAGAGTTGCGATTTCGGGCTGTATGCCATCGGCATCTGGTTCTTGCCGCCCAGGAAGGATGGGGCTGCAAAGACGGTTTCGCCTTTCTTGCCATCGGCTCCCTTGGTCGGATCACCTGGACGACCGTCAGCCGTGTAATTCGGCCGACCAGTCTTCAAATCGATCCCGGTCGCCCAAGTGATTTTCTTGACGAAAGGGAAAGCGTTTTCCAGCTTGCCGTTCTTGGCGTCAATCACGTAGAAGAATCCGTTGCGGTCAGCCTTACCACCCATCCGCTTGCCGTTCATATCGAAGGTGACGAATTCGTTGACTCCATCATAGTCCCAGCCATCATGTGGCGTGGTCTGGTAACTCCACTTGATCTGCCCAGTCGCCACATCGATTGCAACGGTAGATGAAGAATACAGGTTGTCGCCAGGACGCAGGTGGCTGTTCCAGGGTGATGGATTGCCGGTACCGAAGTATGCTAGTCCGGTCGTCGGATCGTAGGTGCCGCCGAGCCATGTCGCGGCACCGCCTGTCTTCCACAGATCGCCCGGCCAGGTCTTATTGGCTGTGCCAGAAATGCCGTTGTCGATTGCTTTGCCATCCTTGTCATATTTGTGGCCCATGTGACCTTCCACCGTCGGGCGCACCCACACCAGTTGGCCAGTGCGAGGATTGCGCGCCTCGACCCGACCCACCACACCGAATTCACCACCGGACACTCCCGTCAGGAGCAGGCCTTGGGCGATCAGCGGCGCAGCGGTATTGGAATAGCCAGCAGCGTAATCGTCAATTTTTTCCTTCCACACAACATCGCCAGTAGCTTGATCGAGCGCGACCAATTGCGCATCAAGTGTACTGAAGATCACGAGGTTTTCGAACAACGCGGCACCACGATTGACTACGTCGCAGCATGGCATGATGCCTTCCGGCAGGCGATGCTCGTATTTCCAGATTTTGGCGCCGGTCTTGACGTCCAACGCATAAATGCGCGAATAAGAACCGGTAACGAACATGCGTCCGTTGTAAACTAGCGGCTGCGACTCTTGGCCGCGCTGCTTCTCGCCACCGAAAGAGAAGGACCAAGCTGGTGTCAGTTTCGCCACGGTCTTGGTATTAATCTGCGTCAATGGCGAAAACCGCTGCCCCTGTTGCCCCATCCCCCACGACAGCACATCACCTGCGGTCTTCCCATCTGCTTCTATCATCGCATTGGTGACACCCCCGGCAGCATGCGCTGCCAGCGGGCCGGCCAATGCGGCGACTACGAACAATCTGTTCATGCTTGTTTTCATATACTCCTCCTATTATCGGTCTAACGACAAAGCTGTTTCGTCCAGCGTGGCTACCAAGAACCTGCGCAGGAATAACTTGCACATTTTTGCTGATTGTGGCGGGCGCGAGGCCGAGTTGCCCGCCTTTGCTGTGTTCATGCTGCGGCGTGTCGACGTCTCTGCATCGCCTCCCGCGATAACCGCCAAAATGCACAACTTATCCTTGCGTAGTCACTAACGCAATTCGCATGCCACCATGCTTTCTGGCAAAAGAGCCGGTTTTCCTGACTATGGAGATGATCAGGCTGATTCAAAATTCATCAACTGCACCAAAACACCACACCCGCATGGTGTATATCCTTGCGACTTACATCATCATGGCCACGCCAGCAAAAAGTAATATCGAGCATGGAGCGGCCAATCGGTGTCAGAATTGCCATACTGAGCCCTTAAGATCTGTATCCTTATAGTGTAGCGGCCAAGTATTTTCAGACACGCCGATAGGCAAAATTGCTGCCATTTTCCATTCGTAAGCGGTGAATGACAGATATTCCAGTTTCGAGTGCAAACAGGCGCAGTTATAAAAGCTGACAATATAATCGGCAATGTCATGCTGTGCTTCACTGTGACTAGCATAATCTCGCAGCCATACTCACCCATATTCAAGAAACCAGAGACGTTCCGTCACGGCGTTGACGCTCCTTCCCATACTGAGAAATACTAGCGGCTTCGTCGTCCACAATGCATTGTTCGCAGAACGATCTCCACCGGGATGTAACCGGTGCCGCGTTGTTTTTCCGGACGATGCCCCCCACGGGACCGACCCCGTACAACGCTGCCAATGCAGCTTCGCTGCATAACCTTTCCGGGTTGTCACCTGCGATAGCCATGAGTCTTACGGCCGCCTGAACCGCTCCAGGTCCTGTGGACGCTCCACCATTTGAGAGAATGGAGCCATAAAGAAAAAATCAGCAAAATTTTCGCCCGGGATCATAGAGCGTGCCGTACATATGGTCCTCAAGGCCAAGGAGCGAGTGCGAATCGCAATGAGTCACAGTCGTCTTCATTGCCGCGACGACGCCTTGGCCCCGCACATGGAGCGCGCCAACATGCAGGTCTACGGGGCGGCAGCAGCTGCGCCGGGAAGGTATGGACATCACTCGTTACACAGTCGAGATCTGATGCGCCGTCAGTGCTTGCGCAGTGTGGCCAAGGACAAGGTCGTACAAACCACGATCGCCAATCCGGCAGCGCCATACCCGCTGGAGCAGGTCAATCGCCAGTTCAACACCCAGCGCCCGAATCAGCTTTACGTGCCCAACTTCACCTATGTGTCCACTTGGCAGAGCGTCGTCTATATAGCCTTCGTGATCGATGTATGCGCCCGGCACATTATCGGTTGGCGCGTCACCAATTCTAGACGTACTGACTTCGTGCTCGATGCGCTGAAACAGGCGTTGTACACCAGCCAACCGGAACATAACCATGTCATCATCCACCACTGCAACTGCGGTTCGCAGTACGTCTCGATCCGCCGCCACAGTGAACGCGCCTCACCGAAGCAGGCATCGAATCTTCTGTCGGCAGCAATTTAGAGTAATCCCTGATTTCAAAAACAAAATGCTTAGCATGTTCCTTAGTTGAAATTCATCACTTCCCCGGCTAATTAATTAATGCTATAATTTTGTTTTACGCGGCTGTAGCTCAGCTGGATAGAGTACTTGGCTACGAACCAAGGGGTCGTGGGTTCGATTCCTGCCAGCCGCACCAGTATTGAAAGGGTCTACCGCAAGGTAGACCCTTTTTCTTTTGGCGCTTGTGACAGATTTGTGCCACAACTTCCGGTCTGTATGTCCCGTAACGGCTCCAGCCGATCCGCATACGGTGCTAAGTGATCCGCAGACATGTGGGCATAACGCCGCACCATCTCCGAACTCTCCCAGCCGCCCAATTCCTGTAGTGCAAACAATGGTGTGCCGCCTTGCACATGCCAACTGGCCCAGGTATGCCGGAGATCGTGCCACCGGAATTCTGTAATGCCAGCCCGTTCCAAAGCGCTATACCAAGATTTGGTGCTTACCTGTGTGATCGGCTTACCCCTATAGGTAAATACGTGCGTCGGGTGCTTTCCCACTTGCTTTGAAATCAGCGCAACAGCTTCCGGGTTAAGGGGAACTGCAATTGCTTTTCTTGCCTTCGCTTGGTCAGGATGTATCCACGCCAAACGGCGCACCAGATCAACTTGCGACCATTGCAACCCTGTCACATTGGCGCGACGTAAACCTGTCGCTAACGAAAATGCTGCCATGTCTCCAAGATGCGATGGTAATTCGACAAGTAATCGTTGCGCTTCATTACGTGTCAAGAATCGGATACGCCGAGTCGGCTCACGCAACATTCTTACTTGCGGAGCTTTATCCAGCCATTCCCAATCATGTACAGCTTTGCGCAGGATTGCCCGCAGTACCTCCAAAACACGATTCACAGTTGCGTTTGAAACACCCTCTGCAAGTTTTGCTTCAGTGGTCCGATCAATAACTGCCCGAGTGATGGATTCAAGCGGTTTGCCGCCTAAGTGATGATCGAGCCAACGAAGATGAATCTTGTCGGTTTCGATAGTTGCTTTGTGCGACTGTTCCTTGAGCCATCGAACGACTGCATCATTCCAGCTTCGCTCTGGACGATCACCAAGTTTGGTAATGCGCCATGCTTCTGCTTTCAACTTGTCGTGAAGTTCTTGCGCGAGGGCTTTATTATCAGTCCCAGCAGATTGGCGTACTCGCTGTCCGTTCGGGGCAACAAAGTCGATCCACCAGACTTGATTGCGTTTTCTGAGTGACATGATTCAATCTCCTTTCCAAGAGTCACTCGCAACGCTTGCCGACTTTCAGCATAGAGTGAACGTAAATAATCGGCAAGGTCTACATCAATAAAAACCCACGCCCGGCCCGCTTTGGCACCCGGTATTTTTCCTTCCTTGGCACGTCGCCGGACTTCTTCTGGATGCATTTTGAGGAAATGCGCCGCCTCTTGAAGATCAAGGGTTTTCATTCGATGAAATCACTTGGATTGTCGACGTAGGGATGCTGCAACCGACGCGGAAGTCCATTACGGATGACTTTTGCAAGCACTGCGTCAGCACTTCCTTCAACTTTCAGCATCAGGTTCAGGTGTGGGCCGTAGGCAGTCTTCAGACACGAGCTGAGATGGTCATAGCCAATCTGCATCTGCTTTTGAATCGTGCGGATCGGCGTCATTTCTTCTTGCACCCAATTCAGCACTTTCGGATAGCTACCGACGAAATAACGCGCAGGATCAAGCAAGACGTCCCACGGGACAACACGATCCGTATTATGGAGTTCGACTTCCCATCGCACCCATGGATGCCACAGTGCACCGAGCTGTTGACCTTTTTCATAGACTCGCATCATCTTGCCATTTTTGCGTTTGCCAACGT
>DATEZO010000018.1:0-16506 GCA_035255485.1 Burkholderiaceae bacterium | reverse complement strand
CGAAAAGGCGACCAGCAATGTCTGCACCGCGCAAGTGTTGCTTGCCAATATCGCCAGCATGTATGCGGTTTACCATGGCCCGAAGGGAATCAAGACCATCGCGCAGCGCGTGCATCGGCTCACTGCTACATTCGTGCAGGGCTTGCGCCAGATGGATTGCGAGGTACCGACTTCGGCGTTTTTCGACACCATCACAGTACGTACCGGCAATCGGACGCAGGCGATCCATGAGGCGGCGCGCCGCCGTTCGGTCAATTTGCGCGCAATCGATGCGGAGTCGGTCGGCGTGTCGCTCGACGAGACAACGATCCGCGCCGACGTGGAAATGTTGTGGGCCATATTCGCAATCGACGGCAAGCCAGTACCTGCGTTCGATGCCTGCGAAATGCAGGCAGCCGACAGCATCCCGGTGCAGCTTGTGCGTGGCAGCAAGTTCCTGACGCATCCGGTTTTCAACACCCATCATTCCGAAACCGAGATGCTGCGCTACCTGCGCGCGCTGGCCGACAAGGATCTGGCGCTTGACCGCACCATGATTCCACTCGGCTCCTGCACGATGAAGCTGAACGCAACCACCGAAATGATTCCGGTGACCTGGAAAGAGTTCGGCGCGATCCACCCGTTTGCGCCGCTCGATCAGGCGCAAGGCTATCAGCAGCTGATCGACGAACTGGAGCAGATGCTGGTCGCCTGCACCGGCTACGACGCGGTGTCGCTGCAGCCGAATGCCGGCTCGCAAGGCGAATATGCGGGACTGTTGGCGATTCGCGCCTATCATCAGAGCCGCGACGAAGGACATCGCAATATCTGCCTGATTCCGAGTTCTGCGCATGGCACCAATCCCGCCACTGCGCACATGGCCGGCATGCAGGTGGTGGTGGTCGCGTGCGATGAAAGCGGCAATGTCGATGTAAGCGATCTGACCGCCAAGGCGGAAAAACATGCCATGGATCTGGCTGCACTCATGATCACTTACCCATCGACGCATGGCGTGTTCGAGCAGGCGATCCGGAATATCTGCGACATCGTGCATGAACATGGCGGCCAGGTATATATCGACGGTGCCAACATGAATGCGATGGTGGGCCTGTGTGCGCCGGGCAAATTCGGCGGCGATGTATCGCATCTGAACCTGCACAAGACCTTCTGCATTCCGCATGGCGGCGGCGGCCCCGGCGTCGGCCCGATCGGCGTCAAGTCACATCTGGCGCCGTTCCTACCCGGTCATCGCATGCTGGAAAAGCATGCCGCGCCGGTATGCGCTGCACCATGGGGCAGCGCCAGCATCCTGCCGATCAGCTGGACCTATATCAAGCTGATGGGCCGCGAAGGATTGAAAGAAGCGAGCGAAGTGGCGATTCTGAATGCGAACTATATCGCGCACCGGCTGGCGCCGCATTATCCGATCCTGTATGCGGGCAAGGGCGGCATTGTGGCGCATGAATGCATCGTCGATCTGCGCCAGTTGAAGGACAAGACCGGCGTCACGGTGGACGATGTGGCGAAGCGCCTGATGGACTTCGGTTTCCATGCGCCGACCATGTCGTTTCCGGTTCCGGGTACGCTGATGATCGAACCGACCGAAAGCGAGCCGAAGCAGGAACTCGATCGTTTCTGCGAAGCGATGATCGCAATCCGCGAGGAAATCCGCGCCATCGAAAACGGCGCGATCAGCGCCGAGCAGAGCGCCTTGCGGCATGCGCCGCACACTGCGATGGCGATTGCCGGTGATTGGGATCGCGCCTATTCGCGCGAGCAGGCGGCCTTCCCGGTCAGTTCGTTGCGCAAGGGCGGCAAGTACTGGCCGCCGGTCGGACGCGTAGACAATGTATACGGCGATCGCAACGTGGTGTGCTCATGCCCGCCGCTATCCGACTCCGAATAAGCGTTGCACACACCTCCGGAACAACGGGTTCCGGAGGCATCCAGGCGCTCGCTTCGCCTTCGACTGCAACAGGTTGCCAGCATGGCCATCAGTATTTTTGAATTATTCAAGATCGGCATCGGACCGTCGAGTTCCCATACGGTAGGGCCGATGCGCGCGGCATTGCTGTTTGCCGATGGACTCAGGGATGCCGGCTTGCTGGCGCGTGTGGCATCGGTCAAGGCCGAATTGTATGGTTCGCTGGGCGCCACCGGCAAGGGCCACGGCAGTGACAAGGCAGTGCTGCTCGGATTGCAGGGAGAAACGCCGGACCTGGTCGATACCGATCGGATCGCCGACATGCTGGCGGCGATCCGCAGCGCCGGGCGGATCAGCTTGCTCGGGCAGAAGGAGATTCCATTTACCGAAAGCGAGCATCTGCTGTTCTATAGACGGCAGACGCTGCCCTATCATCCGAACGGCATGCGGTTTACCGCCTGCGATGCGAATGGCGCCGAGCTGCAGAGCAAGGTTTATTATTCGATGGGTGGCGGCTTTGTGCTGAATCAGGACGCGATCGGTGGCAACCGGATCGTGGCTGACAGTACGCCATTACGTTATCCATTCAACAGCGCGGCTGAACTGCTGCGCCTGTGCCGGCAGCACAAGTTATCCATCAGCCAGTTGATGCTTGAAAACGAAACCGCCTGGCGCTCCGAAGAAGACACGCGCAACGGTTTGTTGCGGATCTGGCAGGTGATGCAGGATTGCGTCAAGCGCGGCTGCGAGAGAGAAGGCATCTTGCCGGGCGGACTGCAGGTTACGCGTCGTGCCGCCCAGCTTTACCGCACGCTGTCCAGCCAGCCGGAAGTCAGCCTGCGTGACCCGTTGACCACCATGGATTGGGTCAACCTGTATGCGCTGGCGGTCAACGAGGAAAATGCCGCCGGCGGCCGCGTCGTTACCGCGCCCACCAACGGCGCAGCCGGTATCGTCCCGGCAGTGCTGCACTACTACCATCGCTTCATCCCCGGCGCGAATGACGATGGTGTGGTGCGCTTTCTGTTGTGCGCGGCGGCGATCGGCATCCTCTATAAGGAAAATGCATCGATCTCGGGCGCCGAAGTCGGTTGCCAGGGTGAAGTCGGGGTGGCGTGTTCGATGGCGGCCGGCGCGTTGACCGAGGTGACGGGCGGTAGTCCGGAGCAAGTCGAGAATGCCGCCGAAATCGGCATGGAGCATAATCTGGGCCTGACCTGCGATCCGATCGGCGGGCTGGTGCAGGTGCCCTGCATCGAACGCAATGCGATGGGATCGATCAAGGCGCTCAACGCCGCACGCATGGCGCTGCGCGGCAACGGCCATCACTTTGTGTCGCTCGACAAAGTGATCCGGACCATGCGTGAAACTGGTGCCGACATGAAAACGAAATACAAGGAGACCGCGCGCGGAGGGCTCGCGGTCAACGTCATTGAATGCTGATGCCGGCATTTTGCGGCATCCGGCTTCTTCTGCAAAAAAGGAAACCTGTACATGAGTGATACCACGCAAGCTTTGGCACGCACCCCGTTATACAACCTGCATATCGAACTTGGTGCGCGCATGGTGCCGTTCGCGGGCTACGAAATGCCGGTGCAATATCCCATGGGGGTATTGAAGGAGCATAACCATACCCGGGCGCAGGCCGGCCTGTTCGACATATCGCACATGGGGCAGATACGCCTGTCCGGACCGGATGCCGCCGCGGCGCTGGAAACGCTGGTGCCGGTCGATATCATCGACCTGCCGGTAAACATGCAACGCTACGCTTTGTTCATCAACAAATGGGGCTGCATACTGGACGACCTGATGGTGTCGAATGGCGGCGATCATCTGTTCCTAGTCGTGAATGCTGCATGCAAGCAGCAGGACCTTGCGTACTTGCGCGAACAATTGTCGGATCGTTGCACCATCGAAGAATTGGCCGACCGCGCATTGCTGGCGCTGCAAGGCCCGGCGGCAGGCGCGGTGATGGCGCGGCTGGCGCCGGAAACCGCGCAGATGATCTTCATGCAGACCGGCAAGGTGACGCTGGTCGGCGTTGAATGCTTCATCAGCCGCTCGGGTTACACCGGTGAAGACGGCTTTGAGATTTCGGTGCCGGCTGCTCAGGCGGAAGCGTTGGCGCGTCTGTTGCTTGCGCAGCCGGAAGTCGCGCCGATCGGCCTGGGGGCGCGCGATTCACTGCGTCTGGAGGCTGGTCTGTGCTTGTACGGCCACGACATGGATTCCTGTACTTCGCCGGTCGAAGCCAACCTGGTATGGGCGCTGTCAAAAGTGCGGCGCGGCGATGGCGCACGCCCGCGCGGTTATCCGGGTGCGGACACGATTGTGCGCCAGCTCGATGAAGGCATTGCCATCAAGCGCGTCGGCTTGCGGCCGAAGGATCGCATGCCGGTACGCGAGGGGGCAGAACTGGTGGATGCCGAGGGCCGCATGGTTGGCAAGGTCAGCAGCGGCGGTTTCGGGCCGACGGTCGGCGGCCCGGTGGCGATGGGATATGTGCAAACCACATCGGCTGAAATTGGCACGGTGGTGCATGCAATCGTGCGCGGCAAGCCGGTGCCGGTCGAAGTGGTGAAGTTGCCGTTCGTCCCGCATCGCTACTATCGCGGTTGAACCGACAGCGCCAAGAGAGAAGCCCATGAACGAACAAGATTCGAGTAAGGTGAATGCGGTTGCGCCGCGCCCGGTGCAAACCGGCGAGAAGCTGCGCGGCGCCGAGAAAATGGCGCGTATTCCGGTCAAGATCGCGCCAACCGAGCCGTCGCAGTATCTGCGCAAGCCGACCTGGATTCGCGCCGAATTCACCGGTACCAAAGAAGTGCTGCGCCTGAAATCGGTGTTGCGCGAAAACGGCCTGCACACGGTGTGCGAAGAAGCGAAGTGCCCCAACCTTGGCGAATGCTTCAGGAGCGGTACCGCGACCTTCATGATCATGGGTGATATCTGTACGCGGCGCTGTCCATTCTGCGATGTCGGCCACGGCCGCCCCAATCCGCTCGATACTGCCGAGCCCGCAAAGCTGGCTGACACGATCCGGGCGATGGGCTTGCGCTATGTGGTGATCACGTCGGTCGACCGCGACGACCTGCGGGACGGTGGCGCGGCCCATTTTGCCGCCTGCATCGAGGTTGCCCGGCGCGTCAATCCTGGCGTCCGGATTGAAATATTGACGCCCGACTTCCGCGGCCGCGTCGATACGGCGCTGGAGATCCTCGGACAGGTGCCGCCGGATGTATTCAACCACAACCTGGAAACCATTCCGCGCCTGTACCGGCAGGCGCGTCCCGGCGCCGACTACGCCAACTCGCTCGATTTACTGGAACGCTTCAAGGCGCGCCACCCGGGCGTACCGACCAAGTCCGGCCTGATGCTGGGGCTGGGAGAAACGATCGAGGAAATCGAAGCGGTGATGCGCGACCTGCGCGCGCATCACGTTGACATGCTGACGATCGGCCAGTACCTGCAACCGAGCGCGCACCATTTGCCGGTGCAGCGCTACGTCACGCCGCAGGAGTTCGATGGCTTGCGCGATACCGGCATGGCAATGGGTTTCACTCACGTCGCATCCGGCCCGATGGTGCGCTCGTCATATCATGCCGATGTGCAGGTGCAGGGGGTACTGGCGCGATAATCTCTTCCTGGCAAAACTTGCCTGACCGTTATGTTATTTGTGACGAATTTGCGACGATTGAACCATTTAATGTGTACCAGAGCGCGAATTTTCATTTCTGACATTTCATTTCGCGGTTCCTCCGCCCAGAATGATTCGAATCACAATGGGGACGATAATGGAAAAAGAAGATGCTATTGCGATGATGAGCCATCTGGCCGACAAGCTCGAAGATGTACTGGCGATCGAAGATGTGGTCTCTGCTTTTGCCGAATTCCTTGCGCACATCAATCCCAGCGTATCGGAAGAGGATTTTGCCTTTCTGGTGGCGATAGGCGCAATGATTTATCAAAAAGGCCGCCGCGAATACGACTCCAGCGTGCAAACCAATCAACTGCTGGCGCAACTGTGCAAGAAACCTGGCGCCTCTGAAGCCTGCGGCCGGAAAACATGATTCAGTGACAACTGCGACCCGGAGGCTGCAGTCTCCGTTGATCCGTTGCGCCGTCCTCGATATTTCGTGCGAGGACGGAAGGTGGCGCAAATGCCCGAGCGGATCGGGCACTTTCCGGGGAATCAGTCGCGGCAGGCCAGCAGCCGCAATTCGTTGGCAAGCCCCGGTTGCACATTCGCTATCTCGTCTGCCATGCGATTCAACATCAGCAGATCGCGCAAGCGGCGACTGGAAATATCCTGTTCCGTCGAGTGCTGCGCATGTGTCAGCGAGGACGCTACATGCACAATGCCGCTAGTGCACTTCTTGACTATCTCGCGCAACGTCGACAATACGGACGGCTGGGTCGCCTTGGCGGCAGAGCCTGTAAACCGGATCGCGGATTGGGCCGGTGCAGTGGTGCGGCCGAAGAATGCTTGATAGTGAGTGGACATGATGTGCTCCTTGTTTCTGCTGGGCTGAATAACTCTGTTCATGTCCTCAAGTATACGAGTGGAGAGCTATAAAGCAAATTTCAATTCTTCATATGTGTTATCAGAAATGGGAATATCATTTCTTGCTGAAGTGCGCTGGCTGCCAAGCCGCTGAGTCGCGCTTCCGGCTCGGATAATCATGGCAAGTAGTGGAGTGCTCTCGCGGCATGAATGCAGGGAGGGTGGAATGGACGAATCGGGAAGTTGGCAATTCTGCCTGTCGTTTCGGTGGTTGTTACGAGAACTGAGCGGCTTTTCTGGCGCAGATCAAATCCGCACACATAGGGAGTATGTTTAAAAATAGTTAACTATGCGTAATGAATACGGCGGTATTTAAATATACTGGGTAATAGTATATAAACATCAGAATGGCTGGCGCATTGGTTGATGGCTGCGACAACGGCATGCCTGGCTGTTCGCGCCCGATGCCTTGCCTGCCGGCGCCATGCGGCTTCAGCGCAGACCTGCCATCAAAAGGACGCGACTGGCATCACGCCCTTTTCTGTGGTGGCAAAGCTGCCGTGCCGCGTGCTTCTATTTGGCGTCGTCAACCAGCTTCCATGTCCCATTCACGATTTGCACCATGACCCGCGCACGCTGGTCGAGACCGAGGTGATCGGTTGGGCTCATGTTGACGATGCCGTGAGAGACGGGCAGATTCTTGATGCCTTCCAGCGCATCGCGCAGCGCCTTGCGGAATTCCTTGGTGCCGGGTTGGGCTTTTTTCAGCGCTTCCGGAACTGCAGCTTCCAGCAACTGGCCGGCATCCCAGGCATGGCCGCCGAAAGTGGAAACACTGCCGACGCCAAAGGCTTTCTCATAGGCGTTCTTGTATTTCAGGGCAGATTTCTTGATGGGATTGCTGTCAGGCAGCTGCTCGGCAACCAGTAACGGGCCCGCCGGCAGCAATGTGCCTTCGCAATCCTTGCCGCACACGCGCAGGAAATCGTTGTTCGCCACGCCGTGGGTCTGGTAGATCTTGCCTTTGTAGCCGCGTTCCTTCAGTGTTTTTTCCGGTAGCGCGGCGGGCGTGCCGGAACCGGCGATCAGCACCGCATCCGAATTGGCCGCGAGGATTTTCAATACCTGCCCGGTGACCGAGGTATCGGTGCGCGCAAAACGCTCGTTGGCGACGACCCGGATTTTGTGCTGCTCCGCGGCCTTGGAGAATTCCTTGTACCAGCCTTCGCCATAGGCATCGGCAAAACCGATGAAGGCGACTGTCTTGATGCCGTGATCCGCCATGTGACTGGAAATCGCGGTCGCCATGTGTGAATCATTCTGCGGCGTCTTGAAAACCCAGTGCCGCTTGGCGTCGACCGGTTCGACGATCGCCGAGGCGGCGGCCATGGAAATCATCGGTGTTTCGGATTCGGCGGCGACATCGATCATGGCCAGTGAATTTGGCGTTACGGTGGAGCCGACCAGCACATCGACCTGGTCTTCTGAAGTCAGCTTGCGCGCATTTTTCACCGCAGTCGTGGTGTCGGAGGCGTCATCGAGAATAATGTATTCGACCGGTTTGCCGGCAATTTCCCTGGGCAGCAGCGCGAAGGTATTTCTTTCCGGGATGCCGAGCGATGCGGCCGGCCCGGTCGCGGAAACCGTCACGCCGACCTTGATCCGCTCGGCAGCGCCGGCGGCAAACGCGATGCCGGCGAGGGCAAATAATAGTACGCTGGATAACCTGATCTTCATGGTGTTGCCTCCATTGTGATGGCCGCTTCCCAATGCAAATCCGCCGCTTCCCGACCAAGGTTGTCGCGCCGCTGGCCGTATTACGCCAAGCCGCCGAAACGCTGGTAAAAGAACGAGGCGGTTTCGGGTATATGCTCGTCTTCCTGTTGCAACGTCGTCGAAATGTATTGCTCTGCCTCTTGGTAGGCGAGCTGATAAATTCGGCGGCATAGCTCGTATGCTGTTGTTCCCGGCCAGTTTTTCGGCAGCAGTTCCAGCGGCAGTTGAGGGTCATGCAATTGTACCCGGCGAAATGCGTGCATCAGCAAGGTGCGAATGGCGAACGCTTGTTCGGGATCAAGCGCGGCTCTTGTTTTGATCTGGCTGAGCAGTGGATTGAAGCGCTCGATGAAGTGCTGATAGCCAGCTCTCACTTCATCCAGCTGCCAGCAATGCGCCACCAGATCGGATAGCGGTCGCGTGCTGACCTGCGGCGACTCGCTCGCCGAGCAGACGAACACCTTGCCGGACACGCCGACGCGGACAAGGATTTCTTCCAATGCCGCCGACTTGCCGCCTGGATGGCCGAATACGCCGGGTGCGATCATGCCGAAGCCTTCCCATAACAATTCCTTGCGCAGGTTGGCGCGTTGTCCAGTGGTAATGATTTCAGGCGCCATCAAAAGAAGGGTCCATTTGCCATCCCAATCCAGGTCGGCGGGCGAGTAGATCCGCTGGTATGCGCGTTCTACCCGGCGCAGCCCGGGCGGGGTCAGCGTGTACAGGCTGCGCCGGCCTTCGCGCACCGCTTCCAGCCAGCCTTCTTCGGCCAGGCGGAATACACTGGTGCGCACCAGGCGATCGCTGATGCCGAACGGTGCCAGCAGCGCAATCAGGCTACCGAGCCAGACTGCGCCGCCGCGAGGTGTGATGGAATCCCCAAAGACCGTCATGACGACGGATTTCGAGCGCGGCGGATCGTTCGCCAGGAGTTGCTGAATCCATTTGTTGATAGAAGGTTTGCTCATTCTCGGGCTGATGAAAGATGCATGCGGGAAAGCCTGTTTTCAGCAGGCGGTTGGTTGAATGGATGCCGCTGGCGCGCTGCATGCCGGCCATGCTGACGCAAGGAAAAAAGCAGGATAATAGCCTCAACACGCAATTTCGTGGCATATGATACGATAGATGTAAATGATACAGATCAACTGTTTTGAAATTCGATTTTGTATCACAAAGGAAGTGCGCAGCGGACAAGCATACCTGCGCTATCGCTTTATTGCTATCGAGGAGAGTCGGTCATGTATGCACAATTGGTGGAAACCGGCGTCAAGCAGGTCCGTTCGCTGGAACAGATGAGCCCGGAAGAACGGGCTTTCCAGGAAAGAATCAACGAGGGCATCAAGATCGAGCCGAAGGACTGGATGCCTGAAGGGTATCGCAAGACGCTGGTCCGGCAGATTTCCCAGCATGCCCATTCCGAAATCGTCGGGCAATTACCGGAAGGGAACTGGATCACGCGGGCGCCGACCTTGAAGCGCAAGTCGATCCTGCTGGCCAAGGTTCAGGATGAGGCAGGGCATGGCCTGTATCTGTACAGTGCGGCTGAAACGCTCGGCACGTCACGCGATCAACTGATCAACGAGCTGCATTCCGGCAAGGCCAAGTATTCCAGCATCTTCAATTATCCGACCTTGAGCTGGGCTGACATGGGGGCGATCGGCTGGCTGGTGGACGGCTCGGCGATCATCAACCAGATCCCGTTGTGCCGCTGCTCGTATGGTCCGTATGCTCGCGCCATGGTGCGAGTCTGCAAGGAAGAGTCGTTTCATGCGCGCCAGGGTTACGACATCATGCTGGCGCTGGCGCGCGGCACGCCCGAGCAGAAACAGATGGCGCAGGATGCCTTGAATCGCTGGTGGTGGCCCGCGCTGATGATGTTCGGCCCGTCGGATGCCGAATCCGTGAACAGCGTCCAGTCGGCACAGTGGCGCATCAAGCTGTTTTCCAATGATGAATTGCGCCAGAAAATGGTGGACCAGACCGTGCCGCAGGCGGAATTCCTGGGGTTGACCGTACCTGATCCTGACCTGAAGTGGAATGCCGAAACCGGGCATTATGACTTCGGCGCGATCGACTGGAGCGAGTTCAACAATGTGGTGAAGGGTAACGGGCCGTGCAACCGCGAACGTCTGCGCACGCGGGTCAAGGCGTATGAGGATGGCGCATGGTTTCGCGACGGATTGAATGCGCATGCGGAAAAGCAGGCGCGCCGCAAAGCGGCATGACGGATAACAGGAGAATGCAATGAGCAGAGAATGGCCCTTGTGGGAAATCTTCATTCGCAGCCAGCATGGTCTGGCGCACAAGCATGTGGGCAGCCTGCATGCGCCCGATGCGGAAATGGCGATCAACAATGCGCGCGATGTCTATACGCGGCGCAATGAGGGCGTCAGCATCTGGGTAGTCAAGGCGGCCGACATCGCCGCCAGCAGCCCGGGCGAAAAGGCCGCCATGTTCGAGCCGGCCAACAGCAAGGTGTACCGGCATCCGACTTTCTTTCCGATGCCGGAAGAAGTCAAGAACCTGTAACCGCGGGGAAGATTGTGCAAAACGACAAATTCAATTATCTGTTGCGTCTCGGCGACAACGCACTGATCCTGAGTCAGCGCCTGTCGCAATGGTGCGGCAAGGGGCCGGCGCTGGAAGAAGACATGGCGCTGACCAATGTGGCGCTGGATTTGCTGGGACAGGCGCGGCTATGGTATGCCTATGCCGGCGAAGTCGAGGGCAAGGGACGCGACGAGGATCGGCTGGCATTTCTGCGCGATGCGCATGACTTCCACAATCTGTTGCTGGTGGAGCAGCCGAACGGCAATTATGCCGATACGCTGGCGCGCCAGTTCTATTTCGATGCCTGGCATTTCATGTTGCTGAAAGCGTTGTCCGCTTCGTCCGACCCCCGGATTGTGGAAATCGCCGAAAAGTCGCTGAAGGAAGTCACTTACCATGCCCGTCGCAGCGGCGACCTGATCGTGCGGCTCGGCGACGGCAGCGAATTGAGCCATGCCATGTTGCAGGCTGCGATGGATGATTTGTGGATGTATACCGGCGAAATGTTCCAGGGCGATGCGGTGGATGACGCCATGGCGGCCGGCGGCATGGCGCCGCGCGCCGCCGATCTGCGACAGCCGTGGCTGGCGCATGTGCGCGAGATTTTCGAGGAGGCGACGCTGGCGCTGCCGTCGCCGGACGCCTGGATGCAAAAGGGCGGCAGGCAGGGTGTCCATACCGAGCACCTCGGCTATCTTCTGGCCGAAATGCAATTCCTGCAGCGGGCCTATCCGGAGGCGCAATGGTAACCGCAATCAACACGCGGCCTTCGACCGCACAGGTCTGGGCCTGGCTGGAAGAAGTGCCGGATCCGGAAATTCCTGCGATCTCGGTAGTCGATCTGGGCATCGTGCGCGCTGTTGCGTGGAACGACATGGCGGATGGCGCCGAATGCGTGGTGACCATCACGCCGACATATTCCGGCTGTCCCGCGATGCACGTGATTGCACAAGGAATTGAATCAGCCCTGAAGGCGCACGGCATCGCGCATGTAAAACTCGACACGCAACTGTCGCCAGCCTGGACCACGGACTGGATGAGCGCCGCCGGCAGGCAAAAGCTGAAAGGCTATGGCATTGCGCCACCGGCGCAGCAGGCCATCGATATCAGCGGCCTGAGCCGGCGCAATCGCGCCGTGCCGGTAGTGACATGCCCGCATTGCGGCTCCAGCCATACCCGTTGCACCAGCCAGTTCGGTTCCACGCCATGCAAGGCGCTGTACCAGTGCCTTGATTGCAGCGAGCCGTTTGATTATTTCAAATGCCATTAAGCACATGTCATTAAGCGTCGTGAACATGGCGGCTTGCCGCATCGAACGCATACTTGGGAGGACCGGTTTCAATGAGTAAATTTCATCCGCTGACGATATCCGGCGTTGCCAGTGAAACGCGCGACGCCATCGTGGTCAGTTTCGCCGTGCCGCCTGAATTAAAGGAAACATTCCGCTTCCAGCAGGGACAGCACCTGACCTTGCGCGCCAGTATCGATGGCCAGGATGTGCGGCGTTCTTATTCCATCTGCTCGGCAGTGCAGGATGATGCCTTGTGGATTGCGATCAAGCGCGCGCCCGGCGGCGTTTTTTCAAACTGGGCGGCCGATACGCTCAAGTCCGGCCAGGTAATCGACGTGATGCCGCCGATGGGGCATTTCAATACGCCGCTGGCGCCGGACAACCGCAAACACTATCTGGGATTTGCGGCCGGCAGCGGGATCACGCCATTATTGTCGATCATCAAGACTACGCTGTTGGCCGAGCCGCACAGCCGATTCACGCTGTTCTACGGCAATCGCGCCTCATCGACAGTCATTTTCAAGAATGAACTGAGCGATCTCAAGGACGCCTGCCTCGACCGCTTCAATCTGGTATATGTATTGAGCCGGGAACAACAGGATATCGAGCTGTTCAATGGTCGCATTACCGGCGAAAAATGCGCCGAATTCTTCCGGCACTGGATTACGCTTGACGATATCGATACCGCCTTCATTTGCGGTCCGGAACAGATGATGCACAGCGTGGCCGATGCGCTGCAGGTGCACGGCATGCCGAAATCGCAGATCAAGATTGAATTGTTCGCCGCCAGCATTCCGAAACATCAGCATGCAGCGCAACTGCGGCCGGCGCTGGGCCACCAGGAATGCGAAGTGACACTGATCATGGATGGCAGGAGCACCAGTTTTACGATGGACAAGGACAAGGAATCGATTCTCGACGCCGGGTTGAAGCATGGCATCGACATGCGCTATTCGTGCAAGGGCGGGGTCTGCTCCACTTGCCGCTGCAAGGTGGTGGATGGCAAGGTTGACATGGACGTCAACTACGCGCTCGAAGATTACGAGATCGCGCGCGGCTTCGTGCTGTCCTGCCAGAGTTTTCCGGTAACCGACAGGGTCGTGGTGGATTTCGACCAGGATACCTGAGTCGCTGATGTCGTTATCGCCAAAAAATGCGGCAACGATCAAGCAAGAAATAATTTGGCAGCACTGTCTGTGTAATCAACTATAACCGGAGCACCGATCATGTCCCATCCTCTTTTCGACCGCCATCATTCCCTGCTGGAGCAGGCCGTACATGCGATTGCCGTGCGCGGCTACTGGAGCCCGCATGCGGAAAATCCGAAAGCCTATGGCGAGAATGCCATGGAACACGGCAAGGCCGCCTTTGAAGCGCGCCTCAACCAGCCGTTTGCGCTGGAGCAGGCCGGTACAGTCGGGCAGGCCGGCAAGGAAGTGTCGCCCTACGGATTCGAGCTGGGCATCACTTATCCGCGCGTCGACCTGGATCAACTGTTTGCCGCGGTGCAGACTGCGGCGGCGAGCTGGCGCAAAGCCGGTCCGGAAGCATGGGTCGGGGTATCGATGGAAATCCTGCATCGCCTGAATCGGCATACCGCTGAAATCGCGCATGCCGTCATGCACACCACCGGGCAGGCATTGATGATGGCCTTCCAGGCCGGTGGGCCGCATGCGCAGGACCGTGGCCTGGAAGCGGTCGCCTATGCCTGGGAAGAAATGCATCGCATCCCGAAGAAGGCGTTGTGGGAAAAACCGCAAGGCAAGAATGAACCGCTGCGGATGGAAAAACATTACCGCATCGTCCCGCGCGGCGTCGGACTGGTGATCGGCTGCTGCACCTTCCCGACCTGGAACGGTTATCCGGGCCTGTTCGCCAGCCTTGCGACCGGCAATGCGGTGGTGGTCAAGCCGCATCACGGTGCAATCCTGCCATTGGCGATTACCGTGCAAATCGCCCGGCAAGTGCTGGCCGAAGCGGGTTTCGATCCGAATGTCGTTACCCTGGTCGCCACCGATCCGTCCGAACATGCCGCATCCAGCCTGGCACTGCGCCCGGAAGTGCGCCTGATCGACTTCACCGGCAGCACCGCCAATGGCACCTGGCTGGAACGCAATGCGCATCAGGCCTTGGTCTTCACCGAGAAAGCCGGCGTTAACCAGATCATCATCGACTCGACCGATGACTTCAAGGGCATGGTGCGCAATATCGCCTTTTCGCTCACGCTGTATTCGGGGCAGATGTGCACCGCGCCGCAGAATATCTACATTCCGAAGGACGGCATCGAGACAGCGGAAGGTCATATGAGCTTCGACGCGGTAGCGGCTGCGATCGGCGACGGCGTCGCCAGGTTGACCGCCGATCCGGCCAAGGCGGTGGAACTGCTGGGCGCGATCCAGAACCAGGGCGTTGCCGATCGGATCGAGGCGGCGCGCCAATTGGGCGAAGTCGTGCTCGACAGCAAGACGCTGGAACATCCGCAATTTCCGCAGGCGCGGATACGCACGCCGCTGCTGCTGAAATTCAAGAACGTCGATGAAAACGTCATCATGCAGGAATGCTTCGGTCCGGTCTCGTTCGTGATAGCAACCGACAGCACCGCACGCAGTATTGCACTGGCGGAAAAGGGGGCGCGCGAACACGGCGCATTGACGCTATCGCTATATTCGAGCAGCCAGGAAGTGAAGCAGCAGGCCATCGACGCGGCGGAACAGGCGGGCGTGGCGCTCTCGATCAATCTGACCGGCGGCGTATTCGTCAACCAGTCGGCTGCATTCAGCGATTTCCACGGCACCGGCGCCAATCCAGCCGCCAATGCATCGTTGACGGATTCGGCATTTGTCGCCAACCGGTTCCGCGTGGTGCAACATCGATTCCACGTTTGACGATTCACGGGAGCCCGCAATGCACTATGAAAATATTCTGTTCGAGAATGGCGGCGGCATCGCACGCCTGACGCTCAACCGCCCCGACAAGCTCAACAGCTTTACCGCTGCGATGCACATCGAGCTGCGCGATGCCCTGGGCAGGATTCAGGCTGATCCGGCGGTGCGCGTGCTGGTACTGACCGGCGCCGGCCGCGGCTTTTGCGCTGGACAGGATCTGGCCGATTTGGCCGGCGCGCCTGGCACACCGGCCACCGACCTGGGCGATATCGTCGAACAGTATTACGGACCGCTGGTGCTGACGCTGCGTGCCTTGCCGTTCCCGGTGATCTGCGCCGTCAACGGCGTGGCCGCCGGGGCCGGCGCGAATCTGGCGCTCGCTTGCGACATCGTGCTGGCGGCCCGATCGGCCAGTTTTGTCGAGGTATTCTGCAAGCTCGGCCTGATACCGGATACCGGCGGCACCTATTTCTTGCCGCGCCTGCTGGGATCGGCACGGGCAACCGGGCTGGCGCTGCTGGGCGACAAGCTCTCCGCTGAACGCGCGGAAAGCTGGGGCCTGATCTGGAAATGCGTGGCGGATGAACAGTTGCAGCAGGAAGCCAATGCGCTGGCGACGCATTTTGCGTCGGCGCCGACCAGGGGGCTGGCACGCACCAAGGAGGCGCTGCAGGCGAGCGGCACGCATACGCTGGCGCAGCAGCTCGACCTGGAATGCCAATTGATGCGCGAGCTTGGCAACAGCGAGGATTATCGCGAAGGTGTCGCCGCTTTCATGGAAAAGCGCGCACCGCAATTCAAGGGAAGATAAGGAAAACATGAACAACTTCAAGGATAATTTTGTCGCCGATCCGCATGCGCTGGCACGTGCAGTGGGTGCGGTCATGTACGAACGGGATACCGGGGTGCAGACCCTGGGCATCCGGCTCGAAGAGATCAGCCCCGGCTATGCGCGCATGACCATGGCGGTGCGGCCGGATATGCTCAACGGCCACGGGATATGCCACGGCGGCTTCATTTTCACGCTGGCCGACAGCGCCTTTGCGTATGCCTGCAATAGCGGCAACCGCAATACGGTCGCTTCCGGCTGCGCGATCGAATTTCTCGCACCCGGCACCCAGGGCGATGTGCTGCAGGCGGAAGCCGTCGAGCAGTCGCGCACCGGCAAGACCGGCGTCTACGACATCACGATTACCAATCAGGATGGCAAGCGGATCGCGCTGTTTCGCGGCAAGTCGTATCAGATCAGGGGTGAAATCATTAGCGACCCGGCTGGCGAACGCTAGCCGGAATCATGACAACCTGCTTGCCGCGAAGGCGAGCCAAAGGAGGCAGACATGTTGGAACGTACACCCAATCCCGCAGACCTGGAGCCGATCGAACGCGCCAGCCAGGATGAATTGCAAGCGCTGCAATTGCAGCGCATGCAATGGTCGCTGCAACATGCCTACGCCAACGTGCCGCATTACCGCGCCGCCTTCGATGCCGCCGGCGTGCATCCGTCCGACCTGAAAACGCTGGCCGACCTGGCCAAGTTTCCCTTCACCACCAAAAAGGATTTGCGCGACAACTATCCGTTCGGCCTGTTTGCCGTGCC
>DATEZO010000017.1:0-2861 GCA_035255485.1 Burkholderiaceae bacterium | reverse complement strand
TGCGCATCGTCCATCACGCGCAGGTAGCCGACCTTGAACTTCTCGTTGGCGTTCGCCTGTGCGGCGAGGGCGAAGGCGGCCAGCGCCGGGATGAGTAGCTTCGACAGTTTCATATTCCAGCTCCTTCAATGATTGCAATATTGTCTTCGTGCTCGGCGTGAATCCCGAGCAAACCCAGGATCTCGCGCCGCACTTCCGCGAAGTCCGACAAGTCGTGCGTCTTTTCCAGATGCGCGAGATTGAATTCCTGTAGAACCGTTGCCGGGCGCGCGCTGAACACCAGGATGCGGTCGGCCAAAAACAGGGCCTCGTCCACATCGTGCGTCACCAGCAGCACGGTCGGTCGCGCTTCGCGGATCAGCTCGCGCAGCGCATCCTGCAGCGTCATGCGGGTCAACGCATCAAGCGCGCCGAACGGCTCGTCCAGCAGCAGCACTTTCGGATGCGAGATGAAGGCGCGCGCCAGCGCCGCGCGCTGCCGCATGCCACCCGAGACCTGGTGCGGATAGTAATCCTCGAAACCCTTGAGCTTGACCTTGGCCAGCCACTCGACAGCTTGCTTGCGCGCCTGGAGCTTGTCGACCTTTTGCAGTTCGAGCGCCATGGCGACATTCTGTGCCAGCGTCAGCCATGGGTAGAGCGCATTTTCCTGGAACATCAGCATGCGTTCCGGGTGCGGGCCAGCCACCGCTTTGCCGTCGGCCAGCACGCTGCCGACGCTCGGCTTTTCCAGGCCGGCGGCGATGTGCAGCAGGGTCGACTTGCCGCAGCCGGAAGGACCGACTAGCGCGACCAGTTCGCCTTCTTCAAAGTTGCGGCTGAAGTCCTCGATGACCTGCAGGCCGCCAAAGCTTTTGGCAGTGTGTTTAAAAGACAGCTTCATTTAACTCTATTCTTGCCGCCAGCGGCGGACGCGGGAGAAAAACGGTGGAATCGGCGCATCGGGATGCGACCGGATGCCTATTGCGCTAAGGAGTAATACAACTGAGATGTTTAATTACTTTTCGATATATCAGACTGTAGCGGCCGGCAGAGGCAGGCACAACAATTTTTACCGCTTATGCTTATATGGAAATCGAATATGACATGATACCGCGTCGCGCGTTTCTCTCGCATTGTGGCTAGTACGTGCGCCGGTATTGGGGAAATGGCAACTTATCGTGCCACATGCTTCAAGCCGCTTGCCGTCCCGTGTTGCCTTGCCAGAAAAACGCCTTGCCGATGACATACTGCAATGCGGTGGCCACCGCCAGCAATGCCGATCCGGCAATCAGCAGATGCATCGGCGACAATACCTTGGCCAGCGGCCAGAACAGTACCAGCGACATCATGCGCAATACCCAGAGCGCCAGTTCGCGCGCAAAGATGCGGTCCGGCAGTTCGCCGTGGATATCGAGTGCGCGCTGCGTGAGCACTTGCTGACTGGCCGACAGGAACGGCATGCCGGCCGCCTTCAAGATCGAGTGGCCGACATACAGCACCGGCAGCCACACGCTCGCGCCCAGGAGCACGAAGGACAGGCTGACGACCAGGCAAGCGCCGCCCAGCCAGTGAGTGCGGTTATGGACATGGCGGTTCTGGCGCGTGAAGTACAGCGCGATCCCGCCGGCCAGCCCTGCCGCAGTGGCGACCCAGCCGAAGTGGCTGGCGCTGCCCAGGGCTTTCACCGCACCGGCCGACGCCATCGCCTGGTTGATGCCGAACAGGCCTGATTCGAGGAAAAACATGGGGAAGCAGGCGATGAACTGCGGGTGTCTGAGGATGGCCAGCGGCGCCTTGAGCGCCACCGGCGGCGTGTCGGGCAGTGCCTTGCCCAAGAGCCAGGCGCCACCGATGCTCATTGCGCCATACAGCCAGAACACGTAATGGCTCTGTTCGGCCAGGCTGCTCAGCAATAGCGTCGCCAGCAGGGTGGCCGCGACGCTGCACACGACTGTCAGCGTTCCGCTGCGCGCAGCATAAATGTCGCGCTCGGCGTCGTGCAACAGAACCATTTCCAGCGCGTGGCGCGCGCCGGCGCTCATGCCGACATACGTGCCGAATGCAATGGCCATCATGGCAACGCTGCCGGAGCAAAACAGGAACAGCAATCCCGGGATGGCGAAGCCCAGGCGCATCAAGCGCCTGCCGTTCAGGTGAAAGCGCGGCCCGGCGTAATAGGTGAGAAAGATCACCGCCAGCGCCGCCGTCATCATGATCGCCGTATAGCGCAGGATCGCGTGCAAGTCGTTCGACCCCATCACGAAAAAGCCGATGAAACCGCCCAGGCTGCCGACGGCGCCTTGCAGGCCGATCAGCGGGAGAAGGGCGAGTTGGTGTTCGGTTAATTTCATGTGAGAGCAGCGTGGTTGTGCTGCGCTCAGACATGCTTCAAAGAACTATAGTTCCGAAAAGAAATTATTTTCAGGAATGCGAAGGGAAGGAGGGGCGAAGGCAATGTTTCTGCACATTGCCTTCGCATGTGGCGTGGCGCAGGCCGCGGTTACGGCTGCGCCGTATCCGTGTGCGTGCCTAATAATTGCGCGAACTCGTCCGGCGGCACCGGCTTGCTGAAGTAATATCCCTGCATTTCGTCGCACGCATGGGTTCGCAGGAAGGCTTCCTGCTCCATCGTTTCCACGCCTTCGGCCACTACCGTCAGCGACAGCGTCTTGCCCATGGCGATGATCGCTTCCGTGATCGCCTTGTCCTCGGCATTGGTGGCAAGGTCGCGAATGAACGAGCGGTCGACCTTGAGCGTGTCGATCGGGAAGTTCTTCAGCTGGCCGAGCGACGAGTAGCCGGTACCGAAGTCGTCGATCGCCAGGCGTACACCCATTTGCTTGATCGCCTGCAGCAGCTTGAGCGCCGTGCCGGGATGG
>DATEZO010000016.1:0-5562 GCA_035255485.1 Burkholderiaceae bacterium | reverse complement strand
TCTCCGGCCGTACGGTAGCCGTTTCGCGCAATAACAACGTTTCCATCATCCGGCAGCGCAACTAATCCAATCTGCGTAGCAAAGCACTACTGGCCGGCCCTCCGCGGAGGGCCGGTATTGCCTTGAAAACGGGTGTTGCACCCGTGTTCTTATCGCCCCTTATCTGAAGAGAATCGGTAGAGAGGCTGCGGCAGTCTGCCGATGCGTGTTATCCCTGCCCCATAGTTCGGCATCTGCATCTATGTCTCTCGACAAAATCAAATAGCGTATCTACTCAGTGCTCAGCGGATGTGCCGCTCGATGGGGGCATGCTTTGCTTCGCCCAGAAAGATCCGCCGTCATCCTGGCGGCGAAAGGAAATTGAAATGAACATCGATTTAAAGCGCCGACTGGCATTTCTCCCTGTATTGCTATGCGCGGCAACAGCTTCGGCAACGGAGCCCGTCCTGCTCAATGTGCGGGATATGGATCGCATTACCGCCGGTTCGGAGCCGGTATGGGACCGCCTCACGGATGCCCTCAAGGCAGTGCAGAAAATCCGTGCGGATCTCGGATTTTCGGACTTTCCGGTGGCACTGGAAGGCCAATATTGGATAACGCAATTGGCAGCGGGAGAACCGGCAAGCTTCCAGCGCACCGCGTCCGGAGAACTGATGGTCACGAAGCAGCTGCAAAACGGCGAGCAACTGGTGATCCTCAAGCAGCCTAATGTTGCGGATGCTGCCGCGGTGTCACAACTGAGCCCGGGCGACACGGTGATTACTCGGATACTGCAGCCGGGCGAGACAATGAGAATTCAACAGACCGGTTCCGGCGGTACCAGCTACCTGTCTGTCGAAGGCACAGGAGGAACCGCCGTCAAGATATTCCAGCAACATCTCTGAAGCACCGTGAGCGGCCCGTCAGGGCCGCTTCTCTTTTCTCCTGTCGAGAATAAAGCGCATGTGCCGCCGCACGCATCGGCCAGCGCGATTACTATGCGCTCTTGGTCCCTCTATCCCTGCATGGAACGGATTCAAAAACTGGATCAAAGACGAAAAATCCCGGGGCGCTTCATCTAAATTTCATACTTATTTTTCAAACGAGCGCTGGCTAAAGTGATAGGGAATCGCGGCATTAAGCATGCTAGCGTTTCGCTATTTTTCAACCCTTGGTTTAGGAGAAACGAAAAATGAAAAAATCACTGATCGCTACCTTGGTTTCCGCCTCCCTGCTATCCTTGTCGCCCATGGCTTCTGCAGCGGAGCCGGCCACCTCGGAACCGATGCAGCTGAGCGCCGCACAAATGGACGGTGTTACGGCCGGCGTGCTGGATTTTAATCTCGCCTTCCTGAATCAGATTATTGTCGCTCCGGTCGTCGCCGTTTCGGTCTTCGGCGATGCCGTCGGCATTTCCAATCCCATTAATCTTGGTCGTATTTTCCAACGCAACTAAATAGCTTGCGAAATCCGGCCCTCGTCAATCGAGGGCCGGATTGGCAGGCGCGCTTATCTGAAGAGGATCGGCAGCGAGACCGTGAAACTGTATTTGGGCGCGTCATTGCCCATGCCTATCCCGAGCTGCGTCACCAGGGTCAGATCGCGCGAGAGCACCGACGATGCGCCGATGGTCGCGATGCCATAGGTCTGATCGGAGCCTTCCAGGGTGATGCCGTTGGTTTCCTGCTTTTTCCGGTAAACCTGGGAGAATCCGAATTGCAGGGATGTGGCCGGACTGGCGGCCAGATTCGCCGACAGGGTAATGCCGGCAGCATCGCCCGGCCTGATTCCATCCTTCTCGAAGGACTTGCCATAGAATGCGCTGGCCACAAACGCCAGCGGATCCTGGCGTTTGAGCGCAAGCAGCTCCGCCGTTATCTGGCGAAATCCACCATTCAGGGAAACGCCGTCATCCTGCCGCTTGCCGTTGCCGAAGTTGTAGGTGAAGCGCCCCACCAGGTCGGGCTTCCATCCGTTCTCACGCGTGAGCGTCTTCGCAATGCCAAGCGAAAGGTCGCCGATGCCATTGCCGTTGGCCGAGGTACTGGTGCCGAAATCGGTCACTTGCGAGGTACGCACGATGTTATAGGGCAGGCCGAGTTCGAGCTGGGCGTTGTAGGGCAGGCCGGCGCGCAGATCGACACGGAATGTGTTTTCGTTCTGCCGGTTCCTTTGGGTGATGACTGCCGGGGTCGGAGTCGATGTGGCAGGATTGATGATGGTGGCGAACGCCGCCGCATTTTGTTCAGTGCGCCGGTAGGTGTAGCTCGGCGTGACTTCGAATGTTCGCTGCGGCAGCAACAGCGCCCCACTCTGGGTCAGCGTACGCTCGAGTGCGCGTTGTGCCGCCTCTTCATCGACTTCGAAGGAGCCGGGGCCGGAGCGTGCCGCAGCGCGGCTGTTCTCCGATGATGCAGGCCGTGGGGCTGCGGGAGCGGGAGGCGCCGCTTGCGCCGTCTGGATATCGGAACGCCCCAGCGCAGCAGGAACTCTTGCGGGTGCGCCCGGTGCGAACGCATGCTTTTGCGAGGCCATGTCCATCGCTTGTACGCGTCGCTCCAGTTGCTCCAGGCGTTGCTGCAGTTCCGCTGCACGTGCGTCGCTCTTCTTGAGCTGCTGAAGCAGTTCCTTTTCACGCTGATCTGCGGGACTGTCGGCTGCATGCGCGTGGCCGGCAGCCAGCATGCCCACCATTGCGAACGGCACGATTTGCGTGACGCGTACTGTTTTCGATTTCATCCTTACACCACCTTTCGTTGTCGACAAATCGAGGTTGGTGTGAGTGAAAGGCAGTTGCCGGAACGGCGGCAGGTACATCACTGCGGCCAAGACGCATTCTTCCGCAACGGTCCCTCGGCGCGCAGGAAGCCGGCATCCGGATGGCTTGGCAGTGTCCGGAACAAAAGGCCGTGTGCCCTTGCCAGATGCCATCCGTCCGCGCGGATCATGAATTGATACTCGGCCCGTCCGTGCCCAGGCAACCTGCCGCGTAGGGGCAGGCCGCGGGTTCTGCCGCGACAATTGCCGGACTGCTCATATCAACAGTGTGTCTTCTGTCAGCGTCTGCCGCAGGTTGGTATGCCTCACCCACGTACAGTCCCGCCATGCCTGCCCAGTTTATCGGTCAGTCCATCGGTAGAGACCGGGCAGGGCTGGCATCGGAGGCTGCGTTCCGCGGCTTGGCCACGACGTGACGAAGCCTGGCTCGATACAAGCGCCCGACCGGAACGACTCCGGATGGATCGTTATTGTCGGAGTGCCCACCGGCTGGATGACGCCGCCGGCAGGCGAAAAGCGAATCGTTGCGCCTACCGGGTGCCAAGCCTGCCATGAAAAAGCATGCATTGCATCCGGCAGGAGTGGTTTCACGTTACTTGTGTATCCCCATATCCCGTTTAGCATTGCCGATAAACGGTGTTCTCGCGCTGGCGACGATATCGGGGCGAATGTTGTACTTTTCGATCAGCCGATACAGTGTCACGCGCGATACGCCCAGCAGCGATGCGGCACGCGAGATCTGGTTGCGCGACTGTGACAATGCGCGGCGGATCATCATGCTCTCCGCGGCGGCGCGCGCATCTTCGAGAGACATCATCTGGTTGTGCGATGCGTTGCGTTCGAAGCCGAGGTCTTCCGGCTGGATGAACCGGCCTTCTGCCATTACGGTGGCCCGCTGCACGCGGTTGACCAGCTCGCGCACGTTGCCTGGCCAGTTGTGGCTCAGCAGGGCATTCATCGCTGCCTTGGAGAAACCGCGCAGGCTGCGGTTGTGCGCGCTGGCGAACTTGGCGAAATAATACTTCGCGATGTCTTCGATATCCTGTCCGCGGTCGGCCAGCGGCGGCATGCTCATGCATACCACATTGATGCGGTAATACAGGTCTTCACGGAAACGTCCTTGCCGCACCGCTTCGGCCAGGTCGACGTGAGTGGCGGCGATCACGCGCACATCGATTTCGATGGAGTCGTTGCCGCCGACGCGTTCGATGGTTTTTTCCTGCAAAAAGCGCAGCAGGTTCACCTGCATGTCGAGTGGCATGTCGCCGATTTCATCGAGGAACAGCGTGCCGCCCTGGGCTGCTTCAATGCGGCCGATCTTGCGCTGATTGGCACCGGTGAACGCGCCTTTTTCATAGCCGAACAGCTCGGACTGAAACAATTGCGGCGCAATAGCGCCGCAATTGACTGCCACGAAAGGCGCGTTGCGGCGCGCCGATTGTCGGTGAATTGACAGTGCCGCGACCTCCTTGCCGGTGCCGGACGGGCCCGTGATCAGTACCGACGCGTCGGTGCGTGCGACTTTCTGGATCTGGCCGAACAGGCGCTGCATTTCCGGCGTTTGTCCAACCATCACAAAGTCGTTATTTTCCGCCAGCGGTGCGGGCGCCGCTGCATACGGCACATCGCGCATGAATGCCATGCCCCAGGCATGGCGCAAGGTCAGCGCGATATGGTCGAGGTCGGCGGGGAGCGTGATGAAGTTGAACAGGTGTTCACCGATGAACTCGCGCATGCGTGCCATCGAGATCAATTCCTGGGCGATCAGTCCGACCCAGGAAATTTTGTTGTTACTGACGAACGGCTCGCATTTGTCGAGGTGCGCGAGTTCGGCTTCCTGGGTGACGATCAGCAGGCCGACGCGGCAGCCGTTGTTTACGGCATTGTGGGCGGCCTCCAGCGTGAAGCATTCGAGCAGGTCAAGGCCATAGTTTTTCAGGGTTTCGGTATAGGTACATGGCTGTCCGGCGCGGCCACCGGCCAGGCGCAGGACCATGACAGTCTGATTCGAAGGTGCAGCGTTGGAGACGTAAAGCATTTCGCAATACCCTTAATGTGGAGATGCTCGTCGAGATTCCGGATGGGGGAGACATTATTCACATCCTCGGGGCGATGTGTTCGCATGTTCTCGTCGACCGACTGGCCGTTGGGGAGAGCTCGACAGGGTCGGTTCAAAGTCACGCGCCGAGCTTACCGTCTTTTACTCACCCTAACAATGCCATAAATAGGGGATGTCGCGTCAATCAAAGTGCCGTTTGTGCTCGGTCAAACCGTGATTTCCACTTCGAAATCCAGTATCCATGCGGGATTGCGGGCAATTTGCCTTGGAAACCCGCATGGCAACTTGATGGCGGTAATTTTGTGCCGAGCAGCAGCTGGTGGGCTTACCGTGTGGCAGAGATGGCAAGGAGACTCGTCCGGCAACGCCACAAGGCATGACCTGACGCCTTGTATTTTTGTTCGAAAGGGGTAAGGGGAATGTCGGGCGCGAACGCTTCGCCGACGACCCGGGCTCCGGTCAGCTGGCTGATCGCGCTGGCACATTCGTCGACATAAATACGCCAGTTGCTGCGGCATTCCAGTTCGCCGCCGAGCGCAACAATGGCAGGAAACACCGGATGGCCGTGCCAGCGCCGCTGAAGCTGGCCGATCTTCGGCCATGGATTCGGATAAAGCAGGTAGTGCCGGGCAGGACGCATGCCCGCATTCAGCATCAGCCGCCAGTAGTCGACCAGGTCGGCCCGCACCTTGATGAAATTGCCGGGCATCTCGCCGCGCCACAGAACGTTGCGCGAGAGCCGATCG
>DATEZO010000015.1:0-2040 GCA_035255485.1 Burkholderiaceae bacterium | reverse complement strand
CACCAGCGTCAGCAGCGTGGAACTGACCAGGCCGCCGATGACGACGACCGCCAGCGGCCGCTGGATTTCCGAGCCCGGCCCGGTCGACAGCAGCAAGGGAATCAGGCCGAAGGCGGCGATACTGGCCGTCATCATGACCGGGCGCAGGCGCCGCTTCGCGCCTTCCACGATGACGTCGACGGCGCTCAATCCCTTGGCCTTCAGTTGATTGAAATAGCTGATCATCACCAGCCCGTTGAGTACTGCGATGCCCATCAGGGCGATGAATCCGACCGAGGCCGGCACCGACAGGTATTCGCCAGTGATGGCCAGGGCGACGACGCCGCCGATCAGCGCGAACGGGATGTTGGCGAACACCAGCGTGGCCTGGCGCACCGAACCGAAGGTAGTAAACAGCAGCAGGAAGATGAGCGCCAGCGCAATCGGCACGACGATCGCCAGCCGGGCCGCGGCACGCTGCTGGTTTTCGAACTGACCGCCCCAGGCGATGCGGTAGCCAGCTGGCAGCACAACCTGTTTGGCCACGGCAGCCTGCGCATCGGCGACGAAGCCGACCAGGTCGCGCCCGCGTACATTGGCGCGCACTACCACCATGCGCGACGAATTCTCGCGCTCGATCTTGACCGGGCCGTCAACCGCGCGCAGCTTGGCCAGGTGCGACAACGGAATGGCTTGACCGTCGGCCAGCGGCAGGCGCAGCTCGCTGAACAGTTGCGGCGACATCTGCAGAGTATTGCTACCGCGCACGATCAGCGGTAGGCGTCGCCCTTCCTCGATCACGATACCCGTGGTACGTCCCTCGACCAGCGTGCGCAAATCGTTCTGCACCTGCTCCACGGTCAAGCCGTAGCGGCCGGCCGCGACCCGGTCGATCTCGACCTGCAGGTACTGCACGCCGGCGTTCTTGACCGTCAGTACGTCCTGGCTGCCGGGGATGGCTTCCAGCACGTGCACGATTTGTTCAGCCATCGCGTTGAGCTTCGTCATGTCGCTGCCGTAGACCTTGACTGCGAGGTCGCCGCGCACGCCGGACAGCATTTCCGAAGTCCGCATTTCGATCGGCTGTGTGAAGCTGACGTTAATGCCCGGGAATTCCGCCGCCACCTGGCGCAAGCGGTCGATCAGCTTTTCCTTGTCCGGGTCGCGCCACTCGGCGCGCGGCTTGAGCACCAGGAAGGAATCGGTTTCGTTCAGTCCCATCGGATCGAGCCCGAGCTCATCGGAGCCGACGCGCGCCACCACGCTCCGCACCTCCGGCACCGCCGCCAGAATGCGTGTCTGCAGCGCCTGGTCGATTTCCGCCGAGCGCGCGAGATTAATGGACGGCATCTTCTCGACCTGCATGATGATGTCGCCCTCGTCCATCGTCGGCATGAACGATTTGCCGATCAACAGGAACAAGCCGAGCGCCGCCGCCAGCGCCGCGACGGACGCGATGTAGACCGTCTTGCGGTGCTGTAGCGACCAGGTCAGCAGCGGCAGATAGGCATGCTCGATCTTGCGCACCAGCCATGGGCTTTCATGCGCTGCCTTGCCAAGGAAAAACGATGCCAGCACGGGAATCACCGTCAGCGACAGCAGCAGCGAGCTGGACAAGGCGAAGACGATGGTCAGCGCCACCGGCTTGAACAATTTCCCTTCCAGTCCTTGCAGGGTAATCAGCGGCAGGAACACGATCACGATGATGGCCATGCCGGAGGTGACCGGCACGGCGACTTCCTGCACCGCGCGGTAAATCGTGTGAAGCCGGGTGCGGGCGACGCCGGGCGTGGCGTGCGCCGCGTGCGCTTCGATATTCTCGACCACCACCACTGCCGCATCGACCAGCATGCCGATGGCAATCGACAGGCCGCCGAGCGACATCAGGTTGGCCGACAGGCCGAAGTAGCGCATCATCAGGAACGTCGTGAGCGCCGACATCGGCAGGATCACCGCCACCACCAGCGCCGCGCGCAGATTGCCGAGGAACAGGAACAGCAGCACCATCACCAGCACGATCGCCTCGACCAGCGCCTTGGACACGGTGCCGACGGCGCGTTC
>DATEZO010000014.1:0-10463 GCA_035255485.1 Burkholderiaceae bacterium | reverse complement strand
AGCGCCACATGTCGGCCCCATGGCGGCGGCTGCCACACAGAGATGACAGGCGCGCCGGCTTTGCCCATGATCACCAGCACCAGGCCCAGCAAGGCGATCACTGAAAAAATACCCTTGTACGGACCGGCGCCCAGTTTTTGCACCAGTTGTCGCCGGGCCGGCGCAAATGTCGGCAGCATGTGAATCGCAACGAAAATCAGGAGGCCCGTTACCAGAAGCAGCATGCCGGTTCCTTTCGAAAGTACGGGGGTGCGCCAGACTACTGTCCACTATTTTTTGGACGGGTACGCAATTGCATCAATCATGGTCCACAGTGGAGTCCGGGCTTTTGACATCATTCAACGCCCGATGCGGAATGGCGGAAAGAATGGCATCGACCGCCGGATGCTTGATTTTGCGTTCGTTGGAAATCGCGTAGAACTGCTCGCGGACATGCGCAAGTTCGCCGACCGGCACCGCGCCGAACTGCTTGCGCACATCCGATTCCAGCGCGGACGGCGCAGGAAACAGACCCAATCCGCGCTGGCCGAAGGTATTCAACAGCGCATTGTCATCGAATTCCCCGACAATATCCGGGCGCAATTCGTGCGTTTCGAGCCAATGGTCGATGCGCCCGCGAATCGCATTGTTGCGAGTCGGCAATAAGAGCGGCGCGCCATTCAGGCTGGCGGGGAATTCCGTACGGTAACGCGTGGCCAGGTCCGGGATGCCGAACACCATGATGTCGCTTTCGCCCAGCAGATGGCTGAACACACGCAGTGCGGTGCCCGGCGGGACCGGGCGATCGGTCAGCACGACATCCAGCTTGTGTACGGAAAGGTCGCCCAGCAGCGACTCGAAATTATCTTCGTAGCACACCAGTTTCACCCGCTGCGGAAGCTGGAGCGCGGCTTCCAGCAGGCGCGATGAAATCAGTTTGGGCACGGAATCGGATATACCGACGGTCAGCCGCATCGTGCGGTCGGTATCGGCGGTGGCAAGCGCCTCCTGCATCTGGTCGCCCAGCAGAAAAATCTGGTCCGCGTAATTCACCGCCATGCGGCCCGCTTCAGTCAAGCCCAGACGCCGCCCCTGCGGCGCCAGCAGCGACTTGCCGAGCGACTGTTCCAGCAGTGCCAGCTGCGCGCTGATGGTCTGCACGGCAACGCCAAGGCGCTCTGCGGCGCGCGTAACGCTGCCTTCCTTGGCCACTACCCAAAAATAATACAGATGACGGAAATTCAGTCCGGTCGATTTCATTCTTCGCTTTTTATGAAGTAACGATTCTATTATCTTCGCTTTTTAAACAAGTGCAAGCGCTATACGATGGCAGTTGTAAAAACTGCAGGAGCTACCAATGTAGTGATCGGAATGATTCGGAAAATCAATTGCTTTATATAACCAGTGGTATTACCGGTTTGCCTGTCATCACTGCCGTTTTATCCGATTTCTTCTTTATCGATGAGGAACCACCATGAATGATCGTTACACCTCCATGCGCAATGGCGCAGTGCGCAGTCGCTCGGCGACCATCGTGCTCGATGCCAGCGCGCATCGCGTATTGCGCAATACCTATATGCTGCTTTCGCTATGCCTGGCGTTTTCGGCGCTGACGGCGGGCGTGTCGGCGGCGCTGCATTTGCCGCATCCAGGCATACTGATCACGCTGGTCGGCTATTTCGGCCTGCTGTTCGCCGTGACCAAATACCGCGATAGCGGGCTCGGCATCGTGCTGGTATTTGCGCTGACCGGCTTCATGGGCTATACGCTGGGACCGATCATCAGCCATTACCTGAACATGCCGAACGGCACGCAGACGGTCATGACCGCATTGGGCGGCACCGCAGCCATTTTCATGGGCCTGTCCGGCTATGCCCTGGTCAGCAAGCGTGACATGTCGTTCATGGGCGGCTTCCTGGCGGTGGGGATACTGGTGGCATTCCTGGCGGGACTGGCGGCGATTTTCCTGCACATCCCGGCATTGTCGCTTACCGTCTCTGCGGTATTCGTCCTGTTGATGTCGGGCATGATCCTGTATGAAACCAGCAATATCGTGCGCGGCGGCGAAACCAACTATGTGATGGCGACACTCAGCCTGTTCGTGTCGCTCTTCAATCTGTTCACCAGCCTGCTGCAGTTGCTTGGCTTCAGCAGCAACGAGTAAACATGCACGATTCACTTGATGTCTGAGTGCGCTCGAGGGTGCCGCTGCGCACCCTCGTTTTTTTGCGCAAGCCGGTCGGCCGCGCCCTTCATGTCTCACTGAAACACACTCCATCCAGGAACAGTACCGATGCTCGAACTCATGACAAATCCGGAAGTCTGGATTGCGTTTGTCACCCTGACCGCGCTTGAACTGGTGCTCGGCATCGACAATATCGTGTTCATCTCGATCCTGGTTGACCGGCTACCGCTGCATCAAAGGGAATTCGCACGCCGGCTCGGCCTGTTCCTGGCCATGTTCATGCGCGTCGGCCTGCTGCTGGTACTGGCCTGGATCGTCGGCCTGACCGCGCCGCTGTTGACGGTATTCGGACAAGAGATTTCGGGGCGCAGCCTGATCCTGATCTGCGGCGGCCTGTTCCTGCTATGGAAGAGCGTCAATGAAATTCATCAGGCGCTCGAAGGTGCGGAAGAACATGCCGGCGACCGGCCGGGCAGCTCCTTCATGGGCATTATCGTGCAGATCATGATGATCGATATTGTGTTCTCCCTCGATTCGATCATTACCGCGGTCGGCATGGTCGAGCATGTCTGGGTGATGATCGCCGCCGTGGTGGCGTCAGTCGGCTTGATGATGCTGTTTGCCAGCACCATCGGCCGCTTCATCTCCGCGCATCCGACCATCAAGATGCTGGCGCTGTCCTTCCTGGTTGCCATCGGCGTGATCCTGATTGCGGAAGGATTCGGCAACCATGTACCAAAGGGCTACATCTACACCGCCATGGCATTTTCGGTAGTGGTTGAAATGCTGAATATACGGATGCGCAAGCGGACGGCGCAAGCGGTGCATCTGCATGCCGCCTATGAGCCGGACGCTGCGCCGGCAGACCAGCGCAGCCGTGCGCCGCAACGGGAAAGCATGCATTGAACGGCATGCGCGGCGCTTGGCGTGACAAGCGCCGCAGCACGTACAACCTCGTTTCATATAGAGCGAGTACAGGGAGTATAGGCAAAAACCATTCAATCGGCCAATGATTTAAATGGCATTTAAAAATACTGTCACCCTGTATCTAATTTCCAAGATGCGGGCACCCTGCGGCTGGATCAAGCCAGAAACGGCACTGACCCGTTATCTGTGGCCGGAAAAAGTGCCGCCATACGCACTTCCGAAGTAATGCCAGTCGCCGTTGATAACCCCGGTATTCACGTCGATGCTGCCGGTAAATACGGCGGAGCCCGCCGTGCCGGCGGTTGACATCGAGATCGATCCATTACTTCCGACCGCGCCGGTAACATTGTAATTCCCGCCATCGTAATTCGAATGCACCATGCCGCTGACGATCCCGTTGTCATCAATGGTGACGCTGAAGGTGCCATTATCGTATCCGCCATACGTGCCGCTGTAGGCGCCGGCAGAAGTCGGCACATTCGCCGGCATGGCCAGATTGAAGGCCGTATCGGCCATTCCGATCAGGAGAATCGCGGTTGCCGTATCGAAAGGCGTGACGGCTGCGGAAATCGCCATGGTCCTGACGATCGAATCTTCCGGCGTGGCATAGTTCAGGCCTTGCTGCACCGTGAAGTAATTCGCCACGATTGCCTTGTTGTCAAGCAGTTGCGGTACCCACCCCCAGGTGGGATCGTTGGTAAAGGAATGTGCGGATACGAGCATGGTGCGAATCAGGCTGCCTTTGGTCGCATGGCCGTTAGCCAGCTCATCGGCCCAGTACTGGACATCCGCATCCGGCGGTGCAGTGGCGCCGGAACGCCCCAGCACATTCTTATAAATCACTTTGACAAATTCGGCGTTGCTCATCGCGCTCGAATATCCAGTCAGGGAAGTGTATTGCACGGCCGCCGCATAAAAACTCAAGGCAATGTCGTCTATGCTCTGGCCGCCAGTGAACTGGTCAATCCAGTAGCTCAAGCCGTCGGCGTCAGGCACGCGGTTGAAGAAGGCAATATACAGCTCGGTGAGCATCTTCAGATCGGCGCTGGCAAGCGTTTTCGATTTGTCGCCGATACCCAGATTGACCGTGACATCGGAGAAGCGCAGCGCTTCCACTCCGTTTTGCGTCGCCAACGTAGTCGTGCCGTCAGCGCCGATATTGTCCTTGACGATATAACCGGCCGCAGTTCTGGTAATGCTGTAGTTATTGCGCGGTCCGGAAAACGATACGGTGTTCGTGACCACTGTCGTGCCGGCAGCAAATACCGGATGACTAGGCTCATTGCTGCCGCCACATGCAGCAAGAATGAATGTACATAATGCAAGCGCAATGAAACGGCAATAAAACAGCATACGATTCCTCCTTGATAACTTTACAAAAGGGCCAGGTTTTGCCCGTATTTGCAAAATTTTAACACTTGAAGTTGTTAATAAGGAAATTCGCACCAGGCACATTCATGCGTAATAGCCTGGAGAAGCGCAGCCCTGGAAGGGCGCATCTCCGCCGGCAGGCATCATGACCACCCGATCCGTGAGGCGCTTTTTTCTGTATGGCCCGATCTGACGAACACGCTATCCCGGCTGCGCTAAAATACGGCAAGAAGCGTTTGCAATATGTTAACCACGATAGCGGCATGGCCTTCTTGATCGTCCAGCATCTCGATCCTGAGCGCAAGGGCATGCTGCCCGACCTGTTGCAGCGCGCCACCCACATGCGGGTGATGGAAGTAAAGAGCCGCATGCCGGCCAAGGCCAATTACATCTACGTCATTCCGACGGACAAGGATATGCCCCTTCTGCATGGCATGCTATGCCTGCATATGCCGACCAGGCCGCGCGGGACAAGGACAAAGTCACGATTCACGACATCAACGTGCGCAGCGACAATGCCAGCCAGACCATCTATTTCATGGTGCAAGCGATCGAGCAACCAGCGGCGCTGCAGGCCATGTTGGAAAAAGGAACTTCATGAAACTGGCTAAAAGGGAGAAGGACAAGCGCTCCGGTAATGCACGGCTACGCCAGCGCGCCATCGACAAGCTGCAAGGGGCGCCGATCGCCGCGGCCTCGGGTTTGGTCGCGACGGACATCCACAAGCAGCTTCACGCGTTGCAGGTCCACCAGATCGAACTGGAAATGCAGAATGCCGAACTTCAGCAAATGCGCACCGATCTCGAATCCAGCCTGGCGCGCTACACTGATCTTTACGACTTCGCACCGATCGGATATTTCACGCTGGATCGCAAGGGCGTTATTCTCGAAGCCAACCTGACAAGTGCCGATCTCCTCGGCATGTTGCGCGCCGAACTGATCGGCAAACATTTCAAGCGCTTTGTACTCGATGCCTCGGAAGCTGCATTCGACGCCTTCCTGTACCGGGTATTTGCAAGCAAGGCAAAGGAAACCTGCGAGCTGCCGGTTCTTGACGAACAGAAGCAAGCGTTTTTTGTCCATATCGAGGCTACTGCCGAAATATCGGGCCAAACCTGCCGTGTGGCCATACTGGATATCAACAAACGCAAATTGACTGAAGTAGCGCTGCAACAATCGCAAGAAGCACTGCGCGAGCTGGCCGCCCATCAGGAAGACGTCAAGGAAAACGAGCGCAAGCGCATCGCGCGTGAAATCCATGATGACCTGGGCCAGAACCTGTTGGCGCTGCGGATCGATATCGCGATGCTGAATGATCGCACCCGGCACAGCCATCCCAGGCTCAACAAAAAAACCGAGGCTGCGCTGGCGCATCTTGACGCCACGATAAAAGCCGTACGGCTGGCCATCAACAACCTGCATCCGGCAGTGCTGGACCTGGGATTGATTGCCGCGCTCGAATGGCAGGTGCAGGATTTTCAGCGGCGCAACAAAATTGAGATCGATCTGGCCATGGGCGAGATCAACATTACCCACGACGACAACCTCGCCATTGCATTATTTCGCATCTTGCAGGAATCCCTGAATAACGTCATCCGGCATGCGAAGGCAACCCGGGTCCGCATCGCGCTGTGTATCGAGGACAATAAACTCTTCATGAAGATCGCGGACAACGGTATTGGCATTTTCCCGGAGTGCCGCCGGAAAGCGAACGCCTTTGGACTGATGGGCATCGAGGAACGCGTGCGCGCGCTGAGCGGAGAACTGATCGTCGAGAGCGGCCAAGCCCAGGGGACGAAACTGACTGTCGCCATCCCGCTGCCAGGCATGGCGGGCAAGGATAGTCCTGGCGATAGGCGATAGCCTCGTATCCGGCCTGCGTCTTCCGCGGCGCCATGCCGGCGATTGATTGAGCGCAGCAATCAGCGGCCGTTAAAATATACTATTACCCAGTATTTTCTAACGGCCGCTGATTAATTGCGCATTTAAATGTTTTTTTGCATATACTCCCACTAATACAATACCAAATAGTAACTCCCCAGGTGCTGCATCGTGCAGGATGCACAAATTCTCTGTCATTCCCGCAGGTTGTTAGCGGGAATCCAGCGACGTTTTCATCACCGTAAAAGACGCTGGATTCCCGCCACAGGCACGTGGGAATGACACGCCTGTGGTCACGTCCCAGGCAGGCAATCGCCCCATAGTCAAGGCACCTGGGGAGTTACGTCAAATAGGCTCGCCGTCCCAGTGAAAGCGGCAGCCATTGTCGCTCGTCCATAGGACACTGGACTCCCGTTTTGCGCGAGAACGATGGAGCGGAGCTGGTTCAAGTTGACGCTGATGCCGCACATTGCCGCAACAGGAAAATGCTGCGTAACCATGTACGCCGGCCCTTGCGTTTATCGGACGCCCTACCCGTGCCCGCCCAGCATTGGCATCAGGGTTCGAACAATCCGGATCGCTGCCGGCCCTATGATCACCATGATGATGGCCGGGAAAATGAAAAAGACCAATGGAAACAGCATTTTTGTGGGAATTTTGGCGGCTATTTCCTCGGCGCGTATCTGTCTCTTGTGCCGCAAATCATCAGAGAATACCCGCAGCGATTCGCCAATGCTGGTTCCAAACTTGTCCGCCTGGGTGAGCATGGTGGCGAATGTCCCGATTTCTTCCACTCCGGTACGGAGGGCGAGATTGTGCAAGGATTTCTCCCGGGCGCCACCTGCCCGCATTTCCAGATTGGTCAAGTGCAGTTCTTGCGCCAGGGCGACACTTCCCATCCTGATTTCATCGGCCACCTTGTTGAGAGCCGCATCCAGCCCCAACCCTGCCTCGATGCACACCAGCATCAGGTCGGCCGCATCGGGAAAGTTCTCGAAAATTTCCCGCCGCCGGTTCCTGATCTTCCAGTAGAGCAGGAAATTAGGCAGGTAGCAGCCGACCAACGCTGGCAGCATGACATACAGCATCAGCGTCAAGCCATCGACCTGGCTCATGGTTCTGAGGGCCAGGAATGCCACTGCCGCAAAGCCAAGAGGCAGCAGGGTCTTGGCGCCGTAATAAAGCAGATAGGCATCCTTGTGCCGGATTCCCGCATTAATAAACCTGACCCTGAGCGGTGATGTTTCCCAATCGCCGGCGGGTGTAGACAGTTTGGCGAAGGGGCCAACGACATTCACGATGGTTCCTGTCCACGGCGATTTCTCGACTGGACTGGAGAGTGCCTGCAGTCGCTGTTCTGTCCTGGTAGGCGCCAGCCAGAAAAATAATCCGGCCAGTCCCAGCGTTACAGCAAGAAAAATGAGCACGGGAAACAGTAGCATTGTCGTTCTCCTCTATGGCGATACTGCCTGCCTTTGTCCTCCTCGCGAAAGCGGGGACCCAGGCGTTGTTGAGCCGGCACAGGTGTTGTGTCGAGTATGGGTGCAATTAGCCTGCTGTCGTTCCCGCATGTGGGTAGCGAGAACTCCGTGGCGTTGCCACCACCGTAAGAGGCACTGGATTCCCGCCACAAGCACGCGGGAACGACACACCTGTGCCGGATCAATAGCCCTACACCCGCAGCCGGATTATTTTTCGCAATACCAAAACACCGAAAACCATCATGACCAACAGGTATTTGATGATCGCAATGCCGATCGGATCGGTCCACAACGGCGTCATGAAATCCGGGTTCAACAGCGTCATGATCGCCGCCAATGCGAATGGCATGAGCCCCAGAATCCAGGCAGATAAACGTCCCTCCGATGACAGCACCTTTACCCTTGAAATCAGCTTGAAGCGCTCGCGAATCAGCCGGCTCAGGTTACCGAGCACCTCGGTCAGGTTGCCGCCCGAGTCGCGCTGAATCAGCACCGCGACCACAAAGTAACGCAGATCGGTAATCGGCACGCGCTCGCTCAGGTTGGTCAGCGCCTGCTGCAGCGATACCCCAAAATTGATTTCATCATGCACAGTACGGAACTCGCCCGCGATCGGCTCCGCCATTTCCTCGCCAATCATTTGCAGGCCGGACGAAAAAGCCTGGCCGGAACGCAATGCCCTGGTCAATAAATCGAGCGCCTCCGGCAACTGCTGCTCTATCCTGCCCAGACGGCGGGTCCGCTTGTTCTGCACATATAACCAAGGCATGGCAGCCAGGACCGCGCCAACGATCGATCCCGGCAGGATCGACTGGTGCGCGAATACAATCATCATCATGCACCCGATGGCGCCCAACACTGCGCTCGAAAGCAGGAGCCTGGATACCGTCCAGTCCAAACCTGCCTGGAGAATGAACCGGTCGAGCCGGTGCGCCCTGGGAATGTTCAGCAATAACCGTTCGAGCGCCGGCACTTCGCTCAGCATGCGCTGCTTCAGCAAATGTGCCTGCCCGGTACGGTCAAGAGACGCCGATAGTGCTTGCAGCCTCTTCTCGATCTTTTTGGCTGCCGGCCCCTTGTAGGATTGCCAGAGCATGAAAAGGCTTTCCACAAGCAGGATAACGGCGATGAAAACCAGCACCGATACGATCAGGAAGGCATTATTACTAGCGATGGACTGCAGCATGATCTTCTTCCCTTTACTGGTAGCGTTTGGCGGGATCGAATAGGGCGTCTGGCAACACCACGCCAAACGAACGCAGATGCGCGGCAAACTTCGGCCGCACCCCTGTGGCCTGAAAATAGCCTTCGACATTGCCTTCCGCGCCAATGCCGGTTTGGGTAAAAGTGAAGATTTCCTGCATGGTGACGATCTCGCCCTCCATGCCGGTGATTTCCTGGATGCTGGTGATCTTGCGCTTGCCATCGATCAATCTGAGGGTCTGGATCACTACCGTAATCGCGGAAGCAATCTGTTGCCGCGTGGTCTTGTGCGGCAGGTCGAGATTGGCCATGCTGACCATGTTTTCGAGCCGGGTGAGCGCATCCCGCGGCGTATTGGCATGGATCGTCGTGAGCGATCCTTCGTGGCCGGTGTTCATCGCCTGCAGCATGTCAACCGCTTCCGCGCCGCGCACTTCGCCGATCACGATCCGGTCCGGCCGCATCCGAAGCGCGTTGCGCACCAGCGCGCGCTGGGTAACCTCGCCCTTGCCCTCGATATTCGTCGGCCGCGTTTCCATCCGCACCACATGCGGCTGTTGCATCTGAAGCTCGGCTGCATCCTCGATCGTGATGACCCGCTCCGAAGCCGGAATGTAGCCGGACAGGATGTTCAGCAAGGTTGTCTTGCCCGAACCGGTGCCGCCGGAGATCAGCATGTTGACCTTGGCCTTGCTCAGCCCTTCCAGCAAGAGCGCCATATCCGGCGTCAGGCTCTTGAACTCGTTCACCAGGTTATCCATCTTGAGCGGAATATGCGCGAAGCGGCGAATCGACATCATCGGTCCGTCCAGCGCGATCGGCGGTATGACCGCATTGACCCGGGAGCCGTCGGGCAGCCTGGCGTCCACCATCGGGCTCGACTCATCGATCCGCCGGCCGACCAGCGACACGATCTTGTCGATGATGCGCAGCAGGTGCTTCTCGTCGGTAAAGGTGACGTTGGTCAGCTCCAGCTTTCCCTTGCGTTCCACATAGATCCGGTCGTAGGAATTCACCAGGATATCGGATACCGCCGGGTCGGCCATCAACAGTTCAATCGGACCGAACCCCAGCATTTCATGCTGGATATCCCGGATCAGCGAGCGTCGCTCGATATCATTGATCGGCGCCTGCTCATCCTGCAGCAGGCGTTCGATCATCGTGGCAATTTCCTGCCGCAGCATTTCCGGAGCCAGGGTCTCCAGTGCGGCCAGATCGAACTTGTCCAGCAGCTTCAGATGCATCCTGCTCTTCAATATCTTGTACCCGTCACTGGCGATCGCGCCCTGTGGCAGTCCGGCTGACTCTGTCGCAACCGCATTCAATTTCTCTCGAAAAGACATTTTCATTTGCTCCGGTTAATCCGCCGGCTCATGCCCGCCGGAACAGGCGGCCCAGCAGGCTGCGGCTTTCTTCCTGCTTCGGACTGAGCGACA
>DATEZO010000013.1:0-14683 GCA_035255485.1 Burkholderiaceae bacterium | reverse complement strand
ATCGCCGCGCGAGCTGTTGATCTGTGCCAATGCTGCGTCGATCACCGAGATGGCTGCTTGTGCGTTCGTGTCGCTGGTCAGGCTCAAGCTTGCCACGGACGAGAACGTGCTCGTTGCGGTGTTGAACACGTCGGCATTGTGGCCGGCAGCCGTAATTGCACCTTTGGAGCTGCTCAATGCGACGGAACCAGTCTTGATCGACGAATCTGTGCCGGCTTCAGTCAACGTCACCGTACCGAAAGTCGCGGTTTGGTTACCGGCACCAGTACTGGAGAATGTGTCGATCGCGATATTGCGGCCATCGGTTGTCGAAAGAGTCAGGCTGTTCTTAGACGAGGTGCTGGTGAAGGTGGCAGTCACGCCGGTTGCGCCTGCTGCACCGTTGATCGCACCCGCCAAAGCGGTCAGGTCGGTCGGGTCGGTGATCGAAGCGGAGATCGCTTGACCGTTCAGGTTGAAGCTGACGGTACCGGCCAGGGACAAGGCGCTCAACGTGGTGCTGTTCGATGCTGTCGCGGTGACGCCGACGGCGGAGGCATTGGCGTTGATCGCTGCTGCGATTTCCTTTGCGCCATCGCCGGCGCTGTAGCCGAAGGCTGCCGTTGTGCCGCCATTCGCCGTGGTCAGAGTCAGACCGGCTTCGACAGTGACGCCGTTGCCTGCGCTGTTGTCGGTTGCTGCGGCAGTATTGACATTCATTGCCGTACCAGCGAGCGTCATGGTGTTGCTGCCCAAACCGGTGGCGCGGGAGTCGGCAATCGAGTTCACCGAAATCGTCTGGTTGGCGTTTGCGCCGACCTGGAAGGCCTTGCTGGTGAAGGAGCCGTCAAGCAGATTGATACCGTTGAACGACGTCTGGCTGGCGACGCGGGTAATTTCAGCGACCAGCTGCGTTGACTCGGCGTCCAGCGATGCGCGGTCAGATGCGCTGTTTGTCGCGTTGGCGGACTGCACGGCCAGTTCGCGGATACGTTGCAGGTTGTTGGTGATTTCACCAAGTGCGCCTTCAGCGGTCTGGCTCAGAGAGATGCCATCATTTGCGTTGCGGACTGCCTGGTTCAGGCCGCGGATTTGCGAGGTCATGCGCTCGGAAATCGCCAAACCGGCGGAGTCGTCTTTCGCACTGTTGATGCGCAAGCCGGAGGACAAACGCTGCAAGGAGGTCTGCAGGGCGCCTTGGGAGGCGTTCAGAGCGCGCTGGGAATTCAGCGAAGCGATATTGGTGTTGATAAATGCAGCCATGATATTTCTCCTATTTGACTGGGGTCCGATTCATTCCGGCTTAAGTCTCTCAACTTCGGTTCTCCCCAGTTAGATGGGCCATTTGAACCGCCGTTGTTTCCTTTATCGGATGGGACCGGAAAAAGTTTAGGAATATTTCTCCTTTAATTTTTCCCTGTCTCACCTTGTTCAAGCCAGACACCTCCTTCTTCGGATGCGGAGAAAAAATCTTTAGCGGACAAATTTAGTTGCACAAAATTTGGGGCTAAGTGATCGGATGTGGGATGTGGCGCGGTGCCGCAGAAGATGCAAATTTGCCTCGCGATCAAGCAACGGCGCGGCCTGCCGGACTGTTCCGATATAACTGTGACATTCATTTTTCTGACAGGGCCCGGATTCAGAAAATTCGGCCCTAAAGAAATCCGGAGCGCTGCCGTTAAGGGTGGGTCTTGCGGCATGCTTGCCAAATTGTCATGCCTCGAAAGCCGGAATAGACGGGATTGCGCATCGCTGTTCCCGGCATCGCTTGCATTGAGCCGGGAGGAGTTTTGCCGTACAGTTGGCGCGATAGTCAGAGTGTCTATCAAAATGCGTTGCGAGCAAGGCGGGGCTGGATCGAAAAGCGCAGCCGCGCAGGTCGAGGATCGGCCTGCGCAGGAGCATTTTGATTGACGCTCTTATAAATATAGTGACAGCGTCACATAGCCGTATTCAGGGATCCACTCGCCTATCATGACCGTTTTCGAGGCATCTTCGCAATCGCCGGCTTCGCCGCTTGAGCAGGCACTGGAGAATATTCTTCAACTAGCATTGAGCCATCAGAACGCCGGGCGCTTGCAGGAAGCGGAGGGGCTGTACCGGGCCGTGCTGCAGGCGCAAACCGATCATCCCGAAGCAAATCACCGTCTTGGACTTCTGGCGGTGCAACTGAATCAGGCGGCCGGCGGCTTACCCTTCCTGAAAGTTGCGCTTGACGCGGATCCCGGCCAGCCGAGGTATTGGCACGGATATATTGACGCGCTGGCCCGCACCGGCGACATCGAAGGCGCGAAAAAGACCTTGGGACGAGCGCACGATTGCGGAATCGATTCCGAGCAGATGGCCGTGCTCGCAACCGCACTCGGCGTGCACGCGCCTCAGAGGGAACCGGTAAGCACACTGCACCATGCGGACGCAGGCACGATTCGCGAGTTCAAAGACGAAGGCATCCGCTCACAGAAAAAAACGAAAACCGGCCTTGCTCGAGAGACGGCCAGGCCTTCCGGGTCTGGGAAAAAGGGCGAGAAGATGCCGCCGCCGGAAAAAATTTCGGCGCTGGTTGCGATGTTCAACCAGGGACGATTTGGCGATGTTGAGAAGCAGGCGAGATTGCTTACGCAGCGTTTCCCGAGGCATGGGTTCGGGTGGAAGGCGCTGGGAACGGCACTTCAGAAGCTCGGACGCGGGGACGAGGCCTTATCCGCTTTGCAGCTTGCAGCCGGGTTATTGCCCGACGATGCCGAACTGCACAGTAATCTCGGAAATGCTCTGCAATGCAAAGGTCGCCTGGCCGATGCCGAAGCCGTGCTTCGCAGGGCAACGTCGCTGCAGCCGAATCATGTCATGGCCTTGAACAACCTGGGCGTCACGCTGCAGTCGCAAAGACGCTTCGCAGAGGCTGAATCGGTTCTGCGCCGGGCAGTCGAGCTGGCCCCGGATCATGCCATGGCATTGTGCAACCTTGGCGCGACCTTACGGGATGAGGGCAAGCTTGTTGAAGCGGAGGCAAACCTGCGTCAATCCCTGGCAATCGCGCCAGGAAGTGTCATGACGTGGACCAATCTTGGAGTCACTCTGCAGGAACAGGGCCGGTTGCAGGAGGCAGAAAGTGCGTATATCAAGGCGCTTGAAATCAAGCCCGACCATGCGATGACCTATAACAACCTGGGCAATACGCTCAACAGCCAAGGGCGACACGCCGAGTCGGAGGCTGCGCTTCGCCGGGCACTTGAGATCGACCCCGCGTATACAGAGGCATATAACAATCTTGGCAATGCCTTGATTTCCCAAGGTCGGATTGACGAAGGCGAAGCGTGCTACCGCAAGGCGCTTGCTACGGATCCCTGTCATCGCCTGGCGCGCGCCAACTTGCTGTTTGCGTTGAACTACCACCCAGACAAAAGTCCGGAAGAGATCTTTGCCGCGTATCGCGACTTTGATACCGCTCTGGGGGCGCCGCTTCGCACGGAGTGGCGCGAGCATCGGAACAATCGTGAAACACGGCGACGACTGCGGATCGGCTACGTGTCGCCTGATTTTCGCCATCACTCGGTACGACACTTCCTGGAGCCCTTGCTTGCTCACCATGACAGAACTGCCGTTGAAGTCTTCGCCTTTGCGGAGCTCTTCTCCGAGGACGACGTTACCGCGCGATATAAATCCTATGTGGATCATTGGGTGCCAACTTCCGGACTGTCGGATGCTGCGCTTGCCGAGCGTATTCGCGCCGAGGAGATCGATGTGCTTGTCGACGTGGCGGGACATACGGCAAGGAACAGGCTCGGCGTGTTTGCCCGCAAGCCCACGCCGGTGTCGCTTTCCTGGCTGGGCTATGGGTATACGACGGGCCTCAGAGCGATCGATTATTTCCTGACCGACGATACATGCGCGCCGCCGGGGAGCGAGGCGTTGTTCGCCGAGAAACCGTGGCGACTGAGTACGCCGTTGATTCCCTATCGCCCGGCCGAAGGCATGGGGCCGGTCGGACCAGTGCCGGCCGCAGGGCGCGGGCATGTCACCTTCGGAACGCTGACGCGCGCTGTGCGCATTAACCACCGCACAATCAAGGTCTGGGCGGAAGTCCTCAGGCGCGTTCCGGGCTCGCGGCTTGTCATCGACAGTGCCAATTTCAGGGACGAGAAATTGCAGGCGACGCTTGCGGGAAGATTCGCGGAATACGGAATCGACAGGGCACGACTGGATATCGGTTTCCATACGCCGCCATGGGATGTGTTGCGCGGTATGGACATCGGGCTCGACTGCTTTCCACACAATTCCGGCACGACGCTAGTGGAAACCCTGTACATGGGAGTGCCGTATGTGACGCTGGCGGGGCGTCCGAGCGTTGGATTGCTAGGCAGTTCCGTACTGATCGGGGCCGGACATCCTGAATGGATTGCGAGGTCCGAGGAGGAATACGTGGAAATCGCGGTAGCACTGGCTTCCGACTTGAACAAATTGGTCAAGATTCGGGCCGGGTTGCGGGGCGAGCTGGAAGGGGGCCCGTTGATGGACGAAGCGGGATTTGCGCGCAAGGTCGAGTCGGCGTATCGGGACATGTTCCGGGAGTGGAGCGAAAACAATCGATGAAAGCCGTTATCCTCGCGGGTGGGCTGGGTACCCGCATCAGCGAAGAAACCCACCTCAAGCCGAAGCCAATGATCGAAATCGGCGGGCGACCGATCTTGTGGCACATCATGAAGATGTACTCGGCGCATAACGTCAACGAGTTCGTCATCTGCTGCGGTTACAAGGGCTATATCATCAAGGAGTATTTCGCCAATTATTTCCTGCACATGTCGGATGTGACTTTCGATATGGCCAGCAACCGGATGGAAGTGCACGAAAAGCATGCCGAGCCGTGGCGCGTCACACTGGTCGATACCGGCGACGATTCCATGACCGGCGGCCGGCTGAAGCGGGTAGCGGAGTATGTGAAGAACGAAGAGGCATTCTGTTTCACTTACGGTGACGGCGTGTCCGATGTCGACCTTACGGCAGCAATTGCCTTTCACAAGTCCCATGGCAAGATGGCCACCGTGACCGCAGTGCAGCCGCCTGGCCGTTATGGCGCATTGACGCGCGAAGGCAATCTTGTGCAAGGCTTCACGGAGAAACCGCGCGGCGATGGCGGGCTGATCAATGGCGGCTTTTTTATCCTGTCTCCTCGATGTCTCGATCGTATTGCCGGCGATGGCACCAGCTGGGAAGCGGAACCACTGACCACTCTTGCCGCCGACGGGGAGCTGATGGCGTTTGAACATGCCGGCTTCTGGCAACCGATGGATACGCTACGCGAGAAAAACATGCTGGAAGATCTGTGGGTGTCCGGCAAGGCGCCATGGAAGGTATGGTGATGCCGTCGCTCACGTTCTGGCAGGATGTTCCTGTATTTCTTACCGGTCATACCGGCTTCAAAGGGAGCTGGCTCGCGCTTTGGCTGCGCGCGCTTGGCGCACGCGTCCACGGCTATGCACAGAATCCGCCAACGACACCGGCGATTTTCGACATAGCCCGCGTACGCGACGTCCTGGCGTCGGATACGCGCGCCGATCTTGCGGATCTCGCTGCACTCAAGGCATCCATTGCCGCAGCGCGGCCGCGTATCGTATTTCATCTCGCGGCACAGCCGCTGGTACGTGCGGCCTATGCCGACCCGATCGGCACCTTTGCCACCAACGTAATGGGGACAGCACACTTGCTCGAAGCCGTGCGTTCGGTCGAATCCGTGGAGGCCGTTGTTGTCGTTACCACCGACAAGGTGTACGACAACCGTGAATGGGCATATCCCTACCGTGAAACGGATTCGCTGGGAGGGCATGATCCCTACAGTGCCAGCAAGAGCGCCGCGGAAATCGTCGCGGCAAGTTTCCGGTCGAGTTACTTTTCATGTGCAGGAGGCCATCGCGCGCGCCTTGCAACGGCGCGGGCGGGAAACGTCATCGGCGGCGGGGACTGGGCATCGTATCGGCTTGTGCCGGATTGCCTGAAGGCGTTTGCGGATGGCAGGGCAGTGAGCTTGCGCTACCCCGAGGCGGTGCGGCCGTGGCAACATGTGCTGGACCCCTTGTACGGTTATCTGCTTCTGGCAGAGGCACTGATGTCGTCCAACGGCCAGCACTTTGCGACCGCATGGAACTTCGGCCCCGATCTGACGAGCAATGCTGCTGTTGGCGATGTGGCGCGAAGCGTTGCGGAACTGTGGGGCGGAACGGCTCAGGTTGAATGCTCTGCACAAGACCGGCTCACGCATGAAGCGGGGCTTCTGCGCCTGGACGCCAGTCGCGCGCGCGCCGAATTGGGCTGGCGGCCTCGCTGGAATCTGCACGACGCATTGGAGCGTACCGTGACATGGCACAAGCAATGGCTTGCCGGCGACGACATGGCGGCACGAACGCGAATGCAAATCGAGGAATACGTATGAACGTCGTCGCTACCGAGCGCTTCAACTTTCATCCAGCGACCCTCGACGGCATCTGGCGCGTAACCCGCAAGCCGATCGTCGATGCGCGAGGTTTTTTTTCCCGCTTTTATTGCGCCGAGGCGTTTGCTGCCATTGGCTTGGGCATGCCGCTTGCGCAGATCAACCACTCATTGTCCCGTCATTGCGGCACCGTGAGGGGAATGCACTTTCAGCATCCTCCGCATGGCGAAACCAAGATTGTGACCTGCATGGCGGGGCGAATATTCGATGTGGCGGTGGACTTGCGTCACGGGTCGCGTACGTTTCTCCAGTGGTTTGGCGCAGAACTGTCAGCCGCAAATCAGGAAAGCCTGGTGATTCCCCCGGGTTTTGCGCATGGGTTTCAGACACTTGAGGACGATACTGAAATCCTGTATCTGGTGAGCGCCGCGTATAACGCCGAAGCGGAAGACGGCTTGAATCCTTTCGACCCCGCCTTGAATATTGGCTGGCCGTTGGAGGCAAGCGAGATATCGTCGCGCGATGCACAGCGCGGATTTCTCGACGCGAATTCCTATCCGGGACTGACGGTATGACGCGGCACCAGACATCGCCTGGCTCCGAGGTTACCGTTTTGGGCGGCGGTGGATTCATTGGCAGTCATCTCGTTCGTTATCTGCAACAACACGGTCAGCCCTGTCATGCGCCGCAAAAAGGTGATGAGGCCGTGTTCTCCCGGCCGCTCGGGCACGTCATTTATGCTATCGGCTTGACAGCCGATTTCCGGTCGCGCCCCTACGACACGGTTGAGGCGCATGTCTGCTTCCTGCGTCGCCTCCTGCAGCAGGCAGATTTCGAATCGCTGACCTATCTCTCCAGCACGCGCCTTTATTCCGGGGTATCCGACACGACGGAGTCCGCCACGCTGCAGGTCAATCCCAACGATGTGGGCGACCTGTACAACCTGTCCAAACTGATGGGCGAATCGCTTTGCCTGCATGGCGGTCGGCAGAACATGAAAATTGTCCGGCTATCCAACGTCGTCGGTATTCGGCCTGACCCTGACATCTTTATTGAGCAGTTGCTCGAAGAAGGACAGCGTACTGGCAAGGTCCTCTTCCGTACTTCCCTGGAATCGAAAAAGGATTTTCTGCATATTGATGATGCGGTGACGCTGATGCATCGCATTGCGTGTTCTCCGCATAATGGAATCTTCAATGTTGCGAGCGGGGAGGGCGTGACAAACAGGGAAATCGCATCCGCATTGCAGGCGCAGATGGGGTATGACGTGTCAGTCGCAGCGGATGCGCCGGTGTGGGATTTTACAGAGATCAATATATCGAAAGTCAAACATCTGTTTGGATTCGCTCCGAAGAGGTTTTCGGAGTATTTTCCGGAATACCTTCGTTCTTACCGCCACATAAAAGGAATTTGAGTGAGCTACCTCGAGACGACTCCGAATGCACATCCGGATTACCGCGATGAGAAGCGAAACCGCATCGCATCATTCGCGAACGATGAAGAATTCCGCGCGCTTTCCAATGCATGGCGCTGCATGGCGCTGCAGAAGAAATACATGAACAATTTTTCATGGCTCGGCCGGCCGATGATCCAGTTGCCGATGGATGCCATGGCCATGCAGGAAATCATCTGGGCTGTACAGCCGGATCTGATTATCGAGACCGGGGTCGCGCATGGCGGCTCGCTTGTGCTTTCCGCCTCGATGCTTGAACTGACAGGACAGGGCGAAGTGCTTGGGATCGATATCGAAATTCGCCCGCATAATCGACAGGCAATTGAAAATCACCCGCTTGCAAAACGGATCTCTCTCATCGAAGGTTCCAGCATCGATCCGGCAATTATCGCGCAGGTGCGTGCGCGAGCAGCCGGCAAGAACAAGGTGCTCGTCTTCCTGGATTCCAACCACACGCACGAACATGTCCTGGCAGAACTCAATGCCTATGCCGATCTCGTCAGTATTGGCAGCTACTGCATCGTGTTCGATACTTTTGTCGAAGATCTGCCAGACGATTACGTGTGGACAGACCGTCCCTGGGGCAAGGGAAACAATCCGAAAACGGCGGTATGGGCATGGATCAAGGACCATCCGGAGTTTGAAATCGACCACTCCGTCGAGGACCGATTGTTGATTACTTCTGCGCCCGATGGTTTTCTTAAGCGCATATCGTAATCAGGCTAGCCAATGAACGTCGCCATGAACACAGATCTCGCGGATCTTTATCGGAAGATGGTACTGATTCGCTCGTTCGAAGAGACCCTTCTGCGACTGTTTTCTCTTGGTCACCTGCGCGGCACTGTCCACACCTGCCTGGGGCAGGAGGCATGTGCGGTCGGCGTTGTCGGTGCCCTCGATCCAGCGCGAGATACAGTCTGTTCAAATCACAGAGGACACGGTCACTTCCTGGCATTTCATGACGACATGAAGGGAATCCTGGCTGAGGTACTGGGACTGGAATCGGGCATATGCGGAGGCAAGGGCGGCAGTCAGCATCTGCATGTCGGGAACTTCTATTCCAACGGTATTCTGGGCGGAATGGTTCCCGTGGCTGCAGGCATGGCGCTCGCCCAGAAACGCGCCGGTGAGCGGGGCATAAGCGTCGTCTTTGCAGGAGACGGCGCCATGTCGGAAGGCGTCATTTACGAAGCACTGAATATGGCCGCTCTCTGGAAACTGCCCCTGTTGCTGGTGATCGAACACAATCAGATCGCCCAGAGCACGCCCTGGACGCTCGAGCATGGAAGCCCGATTGAAGATCGGCCTGCATCATTCGGCGTGCCGACTGAAACCGTGGATGGCAACAACGTGCGCATGGTTCGCAACCTGGCGGAGAAGACAGTCGCCGACATGCGCGACGACCCAGGTCCGAGATGCCTTTTGCTGCAAACCTATCGCCTGGGGCCGCACAGCAAAGGCGACGACAATCGCAATCCGGCCGAAATCGCTGACCATCGCACCAAGGATCCGCTCATACGTGCAGAGGCAGAGCTTGCCGCAGATGTCGTTGCGAAGATTCAAGCGCAATGCAAAATGCAAATAAAGACTTTGCTGAACCATTTTTCCTTGCCTGAATAATGCCAACCTATCTCCAGGATCTTCAAAGAGGCCTCTCGGATCTTTTTGCGAGCGATCCGCGCGTAATTCTGCTGGGAGAGGACGTGCTCGATCCATACGGTGGTGCATTCAAGGTGACTGCTGGCCTGTCCACGCTGTTCCCTGATCGCGTCCTCACTACACCGATATCTGAAGCCGGCATCACTGGGTTCGCAGCCGGCTTGGCATTGCGCGGACATGTTCCGATCGTCGAGATCATGTTCGGCGATTTCCTCACGCTGTGCGCCGACCAGATCGTCAATCATGCAAGCAAGTTCACGCAGATGTACCGGGATGTTCAATGTCCTCTCATCGTGCGCACTCCAATGGGCGGCGGAAGAGGTTATGGTCCCACGCACAGTCAGAGTCTGGAAAAGATGTTCCTTGGGATTCCTGGCCTGAAACTTGTCGCCCCGAGTCACTATCATCAGCCTGGCGATACGATCAAGCGTGTTGTTGCGATGGAAACCGGGCCGGTCATTTTTATCGAGCACAAGCTTCTCTATCGCGAGGTACTCCAAGGCACGACGGATGACCTCGCGCTGACCCTGGAATTGGACGAAACCGGCTATCAGACGGCCATCGTTCGGAATTACAAGGCTGGCTCAGCGGACGTTTGCCTGATCGGCTATGGAGGAATTTCGCGTTTTCTGCCGGATTTGCTGAGACGCCTGGCGGCGGAGGAAATCCGTGTGGTGGCGCTATTACCGGAATCGATCGATCCATTGCCGTCCAATACGCTTGCACGCCTCGCTGCCGAAGCCGGACGTATCGTCATCGCAGAAGAAAGCAACGACGGGTTTACGTGGGCATCGAGTACTGCCAGCGAGCTTTATGAAAAGCTCTGGGGAAAACTCCATTGCCCTATCAGGATCGTTGCATCAGATCGCCGCATTATTCCAACCTCATTTGACCAGGAGGCCGCGATGCTGATCTCTGGCACCAAGATCGAAAATGCCATTGTGGAGGTTCTTTCATGGGTTTGATCATCAAGATGCCCTTGATTAACGTCAACGACGCATCTGCCGTGCTCATCCGCTGGTTGTGCCCGGATGGTGCCAGCGTGAGAAAAGATGATCCTGTCTGCGTGGTCGAGACGACAAAGAGCGCAGTGGATATTTGCGCAGATGCGGATGGAATTTTGCGCCATCTGGCTGCAGAGGGCGAAACCTGCCCGACAGGTCACCCAATAGGTTTTCTTGCCGCGAGCGTGGATGAACCCGTGCCCGTTCTGGAGATCTCCGAATTGCCGCCCTCTGAAGCAGCCCCCCGGCCAGAGCAAGCAAGTTGGACAAAGAAGGCGATGATTCTCGCCAATCGGCTGGGCATCGACTTGATGGCATTGGTTGCCGCGCACCCGGGAGTGGTGATTGGCGAAGAACTGGTTCAAGCTGCCGCTGCATCGCGCACCGCTATGCCGGCAAGTGCGACGATTGCTGCAAAATCGCCAGGGACGTGTACTGCGACCTCATGGGGAACTCAGGAGCGGATCCTGATCCTTGGCGGCGGAGGGGGAGCGTCTCTTGTGCTGGATATCTTCGCCAATTCGCTGACTCAGCATGCTGTCGGCATTCTGGATAATAATCCTGCAATGGCCGGCAAGTTGCTGATGGGCGTACCGATACTCGGTGGGTTCGATCTCGCACTCCGGTTGTGGCAGGAGAAAAAATTCGACGCGCTGATCTCGACAGTTGTAAGGGACATTGCCGACCGCGCTTCCATATTCGAGCACTTTACTCAACTCGGTATTCCGTTTGCAAACGTCATCGCACCGAGCGCGAGCATCCGGAGCGGAGCCAGCCTGGGCACGGGCAACCTGATCGTCCATGGATGTTATGTTGCCACCGAGACTACGTTGGGAGATAACAATTTTCTGGCCGCCGGCACCTACATAGAACACCATTCCGCAATCGGGAGCCATTGCACTTTTGGTCCGCGCACGTCCCTATCCGGAAAGGTCAAGGTTGGCGACCGGGTCAAGTTCGGAACCCATGTCGCCGTAGAACCCTATGTGGAGATTGGCGCCGAATCCGTCATTGCTTCCGGCGTTGTCCTGACTTCTCACGTACCCGAGTACTCGATCGTTAAAAACGCAGCCACCCTTATCGTCCGCAATGTCAAATAATCATTCAAAATCCACCCGATCCCATCAAGATCCCTCCAGCTTCCGAGAAGTCGGACGTTCAACCGTGGATGAAGCCGGATATCGCCAGCAGCTGGATTATTATGCGGCGCAAAGCCCGGGCACGATGGTCGACAAATTTGAAAACTTTCCAAAGTACCTCACTCGCCAGAATACGGCACGCTATCTTGCACTCTACGAGGTGTTCAAATTGATCCTCCCGATCCAGGGAGACATCATTGAAGCTGGCATCAATTGGGGCGGCTGCTTGATGTGGTTTGCGCAGATGAGCGCGGCGCTGGAGCCATTTAATTTGCAGCGCAGGATCATTGGGTTCGATACCTTCAGCGGCTTTCCGGAACTCCACGAAAGCGATATCCAGCATGCAGAGACGGGAAAGGAGCATCGGGCCGGCGGTTATGAGGCGGATTCTCTGGAGGATTTGACTCGTTGCATTGAACTCTACGACCAGAACCGCGCCATCGGCCACGTCCCGAAAATACGCCTGGTTCAAGGTGATGCTTGCCGGACGATGCCGCAGTACTTGAGCGAAAACCCGCACACGATTGTCTCGTTGCTGCATCTGGACTTTGACATTTATGCGCCGACGAAGGCTGCCATCGAAACCTTTCTTCCTCGAATGCCGAAAGGTGCCGTCATTCTTTTTGACGAGCTCAACTGCCCCAAGTGGCCAGGAGAAACGCAGGCCGTTCTGGAGTCTCTCGACCTCCGTGCGTCAAGGATCCAGCGATTTGCCTTTGAACCGTATATCTCGTTCACTGTGCTTGAGTAGTGCCACTTCAAATGGCGCTTCGCATTTGATCAGGCCTTCAATATGATCCCCTGGCCGGTCGGCAATTCCAGTACCGACAGATCGTGTTTCTTGATGATTGGATCGAGCGCCATCTTTTGCTTGCAGTATCCCCACCAGCCATAGTCATCGAGGACTACGACACCGCCGCGACTCAGGCGAGGCAGCACCGCTTCCAAGGCGGCGGCCTCCGGCACCGGGTGATTCATGTCGATATGGGCGAACGCGATCGCGTCAGGGAAACCTTGCGCAAAGGATTGGGGCACGGAGCCCTTGATAATCGAAACAAAATCATGCTCCGAGAATCGTTCCACGACATCCTCGTACATGCGTGGATTTCGGTGCCCACTCATTCTGGTGTGCGCATCGCCTTCCTTCCAATCGAACAAATCGTATAGGTAATATGACTTGCCCAATGTCCGGAAATCGATCTTGCGGATGATCTGCAACACCGTATGCCCGACATGACATCCAATTTCGGCAAAATCACCGCTCGCCTTGCTGGCGTGTTCTGCGAAATACAGCAACACATAGGTTCGCCAAATAACGCTCTTTTCAGTATATGTGTATGCCGGGTTGCCCAGGATCTTGAGGAAGAAATCTTCTCTCAGGAAGCTGTAGTTTCGGTTCCAGGTGATCATGTTGTCGCTGGCAAACAGTGATGCACCTTTGTCGGTCAGACTGTCCTTGATCAGTTCAAGGCCTGCCGTGAACTTCGCCATGTCGGCGATGTTGTAGCTGAATCCTTGAAAGCCCAGTGGCTCCAGAGTGTCGGAAGGCTTGTTCCCTGGTGCGGCGTTCATCCATTGCTCATGGCTCGAAACGGCGTCAGCGACCTGGTTCTCCTGCCGGATCATGTCCAGCGTGACTTGGATGTCGGCTTGACCCGGACTGAGGGCCAGCGCCTTCTTCAGATAGTGTACCGCCTCGTCTCCCCGTCCTGCGCTCTTGAGCGCGTATCCCATGTTGGTATACGACAGGAGATAACGAGGATCAAGATCGATCGCGCGGTGAAGGCTATCCAGTGCCATTTCGATTTTGCCTTGCGCAAGCAGAACGATGCCCAGATTGCAGAACATCGGAGCGGATTGCGTGTGCTGAATAGCCTGGCCGATCAGTTCGATGGCAAGATCGTTGTTTCCACGCTGGTATTCAATCATCCCGAGCAAATGCAAAGCGTCCGGATGGCCCGGCGCGTCCTGAAGGACCTGCCGATAGAGAGATTCTGCCTCGGTAAACACCCCTCTACTGTGGTGCTCCACTGCTTGCTGAAGCCTTGCCATCTGTTTCTCGTTGGTTTGTGAAGCCATGGTCGAATCTTCTTTGTTGTCTGCTTGCTTCGCACATTGCTACCGCAGCAGGAGGGGGTTGAAATTGCGATCTCTCAACGACGTCGAAGAGAAGGGGGTATACGAGTCGAGATGTGTTCCGTTGCCTGAAGGAGGGGGCGCTGGGCAAATCAATGACATGTCATTCGGCCGCCACTACCCGGTTTTTGCCCGCTTTCTTCGCCTTGTACAAGGCTTCGTCCGCGCGCTTGATCATCGACATCTGATCCTCCCCCGGCGCACGCAATGCAACCCCCGCACTGAAGGTAATCAGCAAGCGCTGGTTGTTGTACATGAAGATCTGCTTGGTCAATTCACGCTGCACCCGCGTGACAGTCTGCATGGCGTCCGGCAACGAAGTCTCCGGCAGCACGATCATGAACTCCTCGCCGCCGAAACGCGCGATCACATCCAGTGTGCGCAAGGTGTCCTTGACCACCTTGACCAGGTGGATCAAAGCCTGGTCACCCGCGCTGTGGCCATGCGAATCGTTGAGCCGCTTGAAGTCATCCAGGTCCAGCATGGCGACGCACAGCGGTAACTTGCGCCGTTCGGAACGTGCCATTTCACGATCGAGCACATCATCCAGCCCGCGGCGGTTGAGGCTGCCGGTCAATTGGTCTTCGCGCACCAGCTCGCTCATCTGCTCGAGCTTCGATTCCAGGTCCTGAATGCGTCCTTCCGCGTGCTGCACTTCCTGGCGCGCGGCCAGCATGTCATCGCGCGAGCGCAGCGCCTGCTCCTGCGTAACTTTGGTGTCGCGCATGACATCCTGGAGGATGGTGTTGAGTTCGACGATGCCTTTTGCCTGGCTGATCTTTTGCGAGTACTGTCCGATCTTCTGATGAAAATCGCCGGTGCTGGTCGCCACCGCGCTCAGCCGGTCGACGAAGGTCATCATCATGTTCTTGACCGTGACCTTGGCTTC
>DATEZO010000012.1:0-12710 GCA_035255485.1 Burkholderiaceae bacterium | reverse complement strand
AGATACGCCGCGCAGGCGCAATGCGTTGGTGATGACGGAAACGGAACTCAGGCTCATTGCAAGTGCGGCAATCATCGGAGACAGCAACTGACCGGTGAACGGATACAGCAGGCCAGCCGCGAGGGGAATCCCGAGCGAGTTGTAGATGAACGCGAAACCGAGGTTCTGGCGCATGTTGCGCACCGTATCCTCGGACAGGTTGCGGGCCCGGGCAATCGCTCGCAAGTCTCCCTTCACCAGGGTCACATGGGCGCTATTGATGGCGACGTCCGTGCCGGTTCCCATGGCAATGCCGACGTTGGATTTCGCCAGCGCCGGCGCGTCGTTGATGCCGTCGCCCGCCATCGCGACCACCTTGCCTTCATTCTGCAGGCGCTCGACCAGTTGCAGCTTGTCCTGCGGCTTGACCTCGCCGTAGTACTCGTTGATGCCCAACCGCTTGGCTACCGACTTGGCGGTGGTGACGCCGTCGCCGGTTGCCATCACGACGGTCAAACCAGCATCCCTGAGGGTCTTCAATGCTTCCGGCGTGGTCGCTTTCACCGGATCGGACACCGCAATCAGCCCCACGAGTCGGCCGTCCGCTGCCAGGTACATCACGCTGGCCCCTTCGTTGCGCAGTTCCTCCGCCTGCGACACCAGCACGCGCCAGTCGACGTTTTCCGTATCCATCAATGCCGTGTTGCCGAGCGCGATCCGACGGCCGGCGATCACGCCACGCACGCCAATGCCACTCGCGGATTCGAAGGCTTCCGGCTTGTCGAGTCCGAGACCGCGCTGGCGGGCTTCGTCCACAATCGCATGCGCCAATGGATGCTCGCTTCCCTGGTCGATGCTTGCCGCAATTTGCAGCACGTCCTGTTCGGTAACGCCTGGTGCCGGAACCACGCGGTCGAACGCCGGCTTTCCTTCGGTCAAGGTTCCGGTCTTGTCGACGATGAGCGTGGTGACCTTGCGCATGCCTTCGATTGCCGCGGCATCACGGAACAGAATGCCCTGCGTTGCGGCGCGGCCGGTTGCGGCCATGATGGACATCGGGGTTGCCAGGCCAAGCGCACAGGGGCACGCAATGATGAGCACCGCCACCGCGTTGACGAAACCATAGACCCAGCTCGGCTCCGGCCCAAAGAAGCCCCAGCCAAGCAGGGTCAGGATGGCGATGCCCACCACAATCGAGACGAAGTACCCCGCCACGACATCGGCGAGGCGCTGCATCGGTGCGCGGGAGCGCTGCGCATTGGCAACCATCTGCACGATTTGCGACAGTATGGTCTGGGAGCCGACCTTTTCCGCACGCATGATCAGGCTGCCGCTGGTGTTGATGGTGGCGCCAATCAGCTTGTCGCCGGGGCGCTTCGTCACCGGCACCGGTTCGCCGGTCAGCATCGATTCATCCAGGGAGCTTTCGCCTTCCAGCACTTCGCCGTCGACCGGCACTTTTTCACCCGGGCGTACCCGCAAGGTATCGCCGATGTGAACATGGGTCAGCGGCACGTCTTCCTCCGTGCCGTCGGGATTCATGCGACGGGCCGTCTTCGGCGCAAGGCCAAGCAGCGACTTGATGGCAGCGGAAGTCTGGGAGCGGGCTTTCAGCTCCAGTATCTGGCCCAACAGCGTGAGCGAAATAATGACCGCCGCGGCTTCGAAATAGACGCCGATTCGGCCATGCATGACGAATTTCTCCGGGAACAGGCCAGGAGCGACCGTCGCCACCACGCTGTAGCCGTATGCCGCTGCAACGCCGGTGCCAATCAGCGTCCACATGTTCGGGCTACGATTTTTAACGGATTGAAGCCATCGTGTGAAGAACGGCCAGCCGGCCCAGAGAACGACCGGTGTGCTGATCAGGAGCTCGATCCCGCTTTGGTTGGGCAAGCCGCCCGGGAAGATCCGATGGCCGGCCATTGCCAGCACCGTGACAACCACGGTGAGCGGCAAGGTCCACCAGAACCGTCGTTTGAAATCGACCAGCTCCGGATTTTCCTCTTCCTCGAGCGAGGGCATGACCGGTTCCAGCGTCATGCCGCATATCGGGCAGTTGCCAGGCGTGTCCTGCCGGATCTCCGGATGCATCGGGCAGGTGTACACCGTGCCCTCCGGCATGGCCTGCGCGGGTTGCGGTGTGCTCGGTTTGATATAGCTCTGCGGACTGGTCCGGAATTTCTCCATGCATTTGGCGCTGCAGAAGTGATAGGCCGTGCCGGCGTAGTCGATGGTTTTGTCCGGACTGGCCGCTACCTTCATGCCGCAGACCGGGTCGGTGAAGGGCTTACCTGCCGGCGACGCAGTCGCCAATGTATCGCGGTGTACATGGTCATCATGCTGGTGGTCATGATGGCCGTGACTCTGCTTGGCTCTCTCGTTCATGATTCGTCCCTGTTCTTGTTTTAATGGCGGTGTACCACAGTATTCTTATTCCGAAAATCCGGAATAAATGCTGGCGTGTACCGGCGGCACTCTTTATGCTTCCGCTTGAATTCAATAACCATATCCTGCTCTTCGGGCTTCATAAGCTGTGCATACACCAACACCAGGACGGGAGAACATTACCAGCGCGTGATGCGCTTTGGCATTGCATTCGGGCCCATGACATATTCCTTCAAATTAATGCACGATAGAAAGGATTGCTACGCCAGATCCATGCTGTTTCTTTATTTCTGTTTCTTATTTCGTTTACTCATAGTAGGAGTAGGAACCGAACTCTTCAAGATGAATGGCCTGGGTTAAATATTCACAAATCTTGATAGTGATTTTTTCTGCATTTCAACCGCCCGGGATTTCTCTTCTGGACTTGAAACTTGCTCGCACCCGCTTCAAACCGCAGTGCAGGTAAGAACCGGATAGCGTATAAATCCTGAACAAAGTCTGCTGTGAAAATGGCGGCTGCGAAGGCTTGCGACCAAGCCAGACATGGAATCCACCGCGCGACACGTCATGCTCCAGCCCGCTCGACGAGTCTGGCTTGAGCGTTGCGCAATTGCCCTGTTTACCTTGCAAAAAAACACGAAGACGAACAAATTTCCAAATTTCCTGCTAGTCTTATGTCTTATATAAGAGTTGTTCGGGTACAATAGTGCCAGCATTGGCAGGACAGGACACATTGGCAGGACAGCACATTTCCTTATTTTTTCCACAATTTACTTGAAGAGCACTCTCATGCTAGCTGCGTACCGCAACCACGTCGCCGAACGTGCGTCCCTCGGCATTCCTCCGCTTCCGCTTTCCGCGGCACAGACCAAAGACCTGGTGGAACTTCTGAAGAATCCGCCAGCAGGGGAAGAATCGTTTCTTGTTGACCTGATTACCAACCGGATTCCCGCAGGTGTGGACGACGCAGCAAAGGTCAAGAGCGCCTTTCTCGAAACAGTTGCGAAGGGCACTGAAAAAAGCCCGCTGATTTCGCGCCAGTCCGCGACCCAGTTGCTGGGCACGATGCTCGGCGGTTTCAACATCAAGCCGATGATCGACTTGCTGGACGATGCCGTAGTCGGCGCCGTCGCGGCCGAAGGCTTGAAGAAGACGCTGCTGATGTTCGATTACTTCCATGACGTCAAGGAACTGGCCGACAAGGGCAGCGCCAACGCCAAGGCAGTGGTGCAGTCGTGGGCTGACGCCGAGTGGTTCACCTCGCGTCCGGAAGTGCCGCAAAGCCTGACGCTGACCGTATTCAAGGTCACCGGCGAAACCAATACCGACGACCTGTCGCCGGCGCCTGACGCGACCACCCGTCCGGATATCCCGATGCACGCGCTGGCAATGCTGAAGAATGCGCGCCCCGGCATCAACCCGGAAGAACCCGGCAAGATCGGCCCGATCAAGCAGATCGAAGCGCTCAAAGCCAAGGGCAACCTGGTGGCCTACGTCGGCGACGTGGTCGGTACCGGTTCTTCCCGCAAATCGGCAACCAATTCGGTACTGTGGTTCACCGGCGAAGACATCCCGTTCATCCCGAACAAGCGTTTCGGCGGTGTCTGCCTCGGCACCAAGATCGCCCCGATTTTCTACAACACGATGGAAGATGCCGGCGCGCTGCCGATCGAACTCGACGTGAACAAGATGGACATGGGCGACGTGATCGAATTGCGTCCTTATGAAGGCAAGGCACTGAAGAACGGCGAAGTCATCTCCGAATTCAAGATCAAGTCCGACGTGCTGTTCGACGAAGTGCGCGCCGGTGGCCGTATTCCGCTGATCATCGGCCGCGGCCTGACCGCCAAGGCGCGTGAAGCGCTCGGTCTGCCGCCGTCCACGCTGTTCCGCCTGCCGCAAAACCCGGCCGATTCCGGCAAGGGCTTCTCGCTGGCGCAGAAGATGGTCGGCAAGGCATGCGGCCTGCCGGAAGGCCAGGGCATTCGCCCGGGCACCTACTGCGAACCGAAGATGACTACCGTCGGCTCCCAGGACACCACCGGCCCGATGACCCGCGACGAGCTGAAGGACCTGGCTTGCCTGGGCTTCTCGGCCGACCTGGTGATGCAGTCGTTCTGCCACACCGCAGCTTATCCGAAGCTGGTCGACGTCAAGATGCACAAGGAACTGCCGACCTTCATCTCCAACCGTGGCGGCGTTGCGCTGCGTCCGGGCGACGGCGTGATCCACTCTTGGCTCAACCGCCTGCTGCTGCCTGACACCGTAGGCACCGGCGGCGACTCGCACACCCGTTTCCCGATCGGTATCTCGTTCCCGGCCGGTTCCGGCCTGGTCGCGTTCGCCGCTGCCACCGGCGTGATGCCGCTGGATATGCCGGAATCGGTGCTGGTGCGCTTCAAGGGTGAAATGCAGCCGGGCGTCACGCTGCGCGACCTGGTCAATGCGATTCCGCTGTACGCGATCCGCCAGGGCATGCTGACGGTCGAGAAGAAGGGCAAGAAGAACATCTTCTCCGGCCGCATCCTCGAAATCGAAGGCCTGCCGAAGCTGAAAGTCGAGCAGGCATTCGAGCTGTCCGACGCATCGGCCGAGCGTTCCGCTGCCGGCTGCGCCGTGCACCTGGACAAAGAGCCGATCATGGAATACATGACCTCGAACATCACGCTGATGAAGTGGATGATCGCCAATGGCTATCAGGACAAGCGTACGCTGGAGCGCCGCATCAAGGCGATGGAAGCATGGCTGGCCAAGCCGGAACTGCTCAAGGGCGACGCAGATGCCGAGTACGCAGCCGTGATCGAAATCGACCTGGCCGACATCAAGGAACCGATCGTTGCTTGCCCGAACGACCCGGACGATGTGAAGACCCTGTCCGAAGTGTCCGGCGAAAAGATCGACGAAGTGTTCGTCGGTTCCTGCATGACCAACATCGGCCACTTCCGTGCGGCGTCCAAGCTGCTCGAAGGCAAGAGCGACATCCCGGTTCGCCTGTGGATGGCTCCGCCGACCAAGATGGACCAGCAGGTGCTGATCAGCGAAGGCCACTACGGCAATCTCGGCCGCACCGGTGCGCGCATGGAAATGCCGGGCTGCTCGCTGTGCATGGGCAACCAGGCGCAAGTGCGCAAGGGTTCGACTGCGATGTCGACTTCGACCCGCAACTTCCCGAACCGTCTCGGCCTGGATACGCGTGTCTACCTCGGCTCGGCTGAACTCGCGGCGGTCTGCGCCATGCTCGGCAGGATTCCGACGAAGGAAGAGTACATGGCCAATATCGGCGTCATCGGCAAGGATGCCGCCAATATCTATCGGTACATGAACTTCGACCAGCTCGATGAATTCCGCCAGGTAGCAGATACGGTACAGGTGTGATTGCGATCCGCTGCGCGGCTTCACCGCGCAGCGGAATGAATCGACCATGCCTGGAAAAAGCCGTGTCACCCAAGCCGGCATGAGAGAGGCTTCGATTTACTGAGCGTTTAAGAAGCGCCATGATGAGCGGAAGCATCAACCGGCAGATTGGCAAGCGCGCAATAAAATGTTGCATTACTCGGTTGCGCTGCCGTTGTGGATTCAACGCTAACGTTCAATCCACAACGGCAGCGACGCAAATCCACTGGCAGGATAATCCGCCATCACCGGCTTTTTGCCCGGTATCAACGCAATCCGGCTGTTGCGTGTAAGCAGCTCGTCGAGAATAATGCGCAACTCCAGCCGGGCCAGCGGCGCGCCCGGGCAAACATGGATACCGGCGCCATACAGCAGATTTTTTGTCGGATCACGATCAAGCCGAAATTCATCGGGGTCGTCAAAGACCGCTTCATCCCTGTTGGCCGAAGCCCAGATCAGCGTAATTCGTTCGCCGGCAGCCAGCTTGCGCCCACCCACTTCCACCGGCCCGGTGGTAATCCGGCGATTGGCAATAAGCGGTGCATGGATTCGCAGGATTTCATCAATCGCAGCAGGTAGTAATGAGGTTTGCTCCCGCAACTGCTGCTGGAGACCCGGCCGCGCGGCCAGATAGTGCGCCAGAATGCCGACGCTGGCGGAAATGGTACTCAACTCCCCTACCGTCCAGTTGCGTAAAATGCTGATGATTTCTTCATCGCCAAGAAGGCGATCCGCTATCCGTTCCCGCAGCAGACTGGTCGTAATATCATCCGGCGCATCGATACCGGCGTTACGGCGCACCGCTAACAAATCTCTGATATAGCCGTCAAATTCAAAGGCAACATCTTCCATCGCGGCTCTATCCCGGGCCAGGGTCGCCTCATGGTTCTTGCGAATCCATTGGCGAAGCGGCTCGTGCAGATCAGTCGGCCAACCGAGAAAGGCAGACTGAACTTGCAAGGCAAAGTCCTCGGCCAATGCCGCCATCAATTCAGTTTCACCTGCACTCGGCAGATTTTCCACCAGATTAATCGCAATCTCGCGGCATACCGGTTCAAACGCCCGCATCCGCTGCGCATTGAAATAAGGTTCGATAATGTGCCTATATGCGGTGTGCTGCGGCGGGTCCATGCCATTGGGTACAGAAGGATGGCTGGAGACGGCATTGCTGAAGATTGAGTGATCCTGAAGCGCATGCATCACATCCTGATGCCGGAACAACGACCAGTTCAGGTACCCACTGTGCGCCACCGGGCAGCGATGACGCATGTCGTCATAAGCGGCAATCTGGTCTTTAAGTACAGCGTCGGACCTCGGGTCCCAATCGTAGTTTGGCTTTTTGTCCATGATTACTGTTCAATAGTGTCCGATAGATTTTCATGAGTCATTTTGGGCATGTCCCGATACCGCGGACACATCCACCGGGCGCATTTCAAATTGTACGGGACTGATAAAGCCGATGACTGAATGTCTCTGCGTTCTTGATTGTAGAACCGTTCATTGCAATGGAGCATTAGCACGTAATCCATCGCGGGCGTGATCATTTTTTACTGAGCCGTAGTGTCTTCAGCGTGAAAAAGAAACGCGCCATTGCGGCATTGACACTCCCATTTCAAAAAATAATCGAAGCTATTGCCTCCGCCAGTCGATCAATACTCAACGCTGTAAAAAGCAAGCAATCATCTTTGACACAACTTTTAAAGTATCGACAGGATGCACCATGCGCGCTCATACATGCAATTGAACAAGATTTTTGCCGGCATGCGAGCAGAAATGCATTAAGTTAACGATAGCATGAAATATACTGCATGCATAAAGACACCACATGCAGTATAGGTATGTTTATTCAAATTTTTGATTTACATCAATGAACTATGATTCCTTTGAAATTAACCTTGTCTGCACTATAGTACACATTAAGTATTACCCTAACTGCAGCAGAAAAGGAGTCATACCGTGATAACCCAGACTCAAGACCGAGAAGCCCAGCTTACCGCAATTCTTGAACGTTGCCATGCAACTGCGCTCGATGCCAGCATTCCGGATGCAGCATCCTTGCCGGAAGGTTTTACCGGCACGATAGGGAATTTCCCCGTGTATTTTCCGGATGAGATCGCTCATGCGGCCGGGCTATTGCCTGTCAACATCCTCGGTGGCGGCAACAAGCTGGAAATGAAGCATGCCGACGCCCGGATGGGTTCTTTCATTTGTTCCATTTGCCGCTCGACTACGGAGCTCGGTTTGAACGGCACACTCGAAGGCTTGACCGGTTTCGTTACCACCCCTATCTGCGACGCAGCGAAGCATCTTGCCGGCATCTGGTCGCGCAATCTGCCCGATCAGATGTCGGAGATTCTCTACATGCCGCAGAACCCGAACTCACCGGGAGCAACCCGCTATATCGCAGCCGAATATCAGCGGCTGCGGGCCGAACTGGCGCGCCGGGTCGGTCACTCTATCAGCGATGAAGCAATTCGTTCGAGCATCCGCCTGTATAACAAAAAGCGGCGCCTGATGCGCGATCTCTACCAGATCCGGCGCGATGAACCGTGGCGGTTGAGTTGTTCCGAATCGTACATGCTGGTCCGCGCCGGAACCAGGATCAGTTGCGAACAGCACATCGAACTGCTCGAAGAAGCGCTTGATGCCATTCGTCATCGCCCTGTCGTGGCGCAGGACAAGCCGCGCGTCATCTTCGTCGGCGGCTTCTGCGAACAGCCGCCACTCGAAATGATTGAAGCCATGGACGATAACTGCTTCATCGTCGACGATGATCTGCTGATCGGCCAGCGCTGGATCAGGGAAGACGTACCAGAGGATGCCGGCGATCCGGTCTGGGCACTCGCGGAAAGCTACATCGAGCGTTCCAACCCGAGCCCGGTGCAGCACGACGAGCGCAAGCCCAAAGAAGCTTATTTGATGGAGATGCTGCGCGCATCCAAGGCAGATGCCGCCATCCTTGGCGCGGCGAAATTCTGCGAGCCGGGACTGGACGATCAGCTGTTCTGGTCAAAGGACCTCGATGAAGCCGGCATTCAGTACCTGGTGCTTGAATTCGAGGACAAGATGACCTCGTTTGAACAAATGTCGATGCAACTCGAAACCTTCGCCGAATCCTTGTTGTTCGCGCTTGCCTAACAGGAGAAACATAATGACTACCACCATCGCCGAAGCAATTCCGGGCACGCATTCCTCGGCACCGGCAAATCAAGCCGTGTGGACCCCTTTTGACGCCCACGCCGAAGGGCAGCGCCTGATCAAGGACTGGTACACCAGCCTCGAAAATGCCAACGAGCGCAAGGAGCCGGTTGCCAACGTCTTCGTCATGGGCAACGCCATCGAAATCCTGCGCAGCTTCGACTTCCATATGGTTTTCCCCGAGATCAATTCGCTGCAGAGCGGCGTACGCAAAACCTCGGCGGAATTCATCCGCTTGTCGGAAGACTACGGCATGTCGCCCGACGTCTGCTCTTACGTCAAGGCCGACGTTGGCATGATGCTGAAGGAGGAGAAGCATCCCATCTGGAAAATGCCGAAACCGGATCTTTCCATTTCCTCCAACATGTGCGGCACCTTCATCAAGTGGGCCGAGATCTGGGAGCGCAAGCACAAAATGCCCAGTTTCGTACTCGATCTGCCCGGTCAGCGTACTGCCAACTGGAAGGTAAGTCCGGGTGATGCGCAACATTCGGCCGATGCACGCTGGGTCGAAGATCAGTTCAAGGATCTGATTACGAAGTGCGAAAAAATCACCGGGAAAAAATTCGACATCGACCGCCTGGCAGAAATCCAGGGACGGGTAAACCAGATGGTGACTCACTGGAATAACGTGATGGAGCTGAACCGGGTGTGCCCGGCGCCCTACAACGCGATGCTCGACGGCCTTACCTATATCGGCATCATGAACGTGTACCGCGGCACGGTCGAAGGCGTCGAGTTCATGCGCCGGCTCGAGGAAGACGTCCGGGCCAAGGTAGCACGCGGCGAAGGGCGCGTTCCTGATGAGCGCTTCCGCCTGCTGTTCTCCGGCACGCCTTGCTATGTGTCGATGAGAAGGCTGATTGAATTGTTCGAAACCTGGGGTGGCGTCTTTGCCTACTCCGATTACCTCACCTTCGCTGCTGGCGGCATGGATGCTGCGGAACTGCTCTACGATACGTCGCGTCCGCTCGAAAGCATGGCCGAGGTAACGGCGCTGGCTGCCCAGCGCGGCTTGAGCAATCAGTTCTTCGCACACGAGCGGATGGAACAGCGGATCCATGATTACGGCGTGGATGGCGTGGTCTTCCACGGCATCAAGAGCTGCCGTTTCGTATCCGCCGGCATGGCCGACACGCGCGATTACATTTCGAAGAAGCTCAATATTCCGACCCTCTACATCGAATCCGATTTGATCGATCCACGCTACTGGTCGGACGCCCAGATCAAGAATCGCGTTGATGCCTTCTTCGAAGCACTGCAGCAACGGAGCGGCACCGGCCCGCTGCGCGGTAAAGAGGTACCCACTGGAAAAGGGAGAACAGCATGAAATACGTGGCAGGAGTTGACGTCGGATCCACGCAGACCAAAGCGGTAATCATCGACAGGAACAAGACCATTGTCGGACGCGCCATTCTCGACATGGAAAGCAGCATGACGTCCATTGCTCAGGATGCCTTCCAGGCAGCGCTCAAGAACGCCGACATCACGGAAGATCAGGTTGAGTATACCGTTGCTACCGGCTATGGCCGATACAAGGTCACGTTCGGCAATGAGCAGGTGACAGAGATCAGTTGCCATGCACGCGGCGCGGTTCATCTGTTTCCGGCAACGCGCATGGTCATCGATATCGGCGGCCAGGACACCAAGGCAATCCGCGTCGGCCCTGATGGCCAGGTCGAGGATTTCACCATGAACGACAAATGCGCCGCCGGCACCGGGCGCTTCCTGGGCGCGGCATCCTATGCCCTCGAAATGTCGCTCTCGGAACTGGGGCCGCTTTCGCTCAAGTCGACCAACCCGGTACGCATCACCACGACGTGCACGGTATTCGCGGAATCGGAAATCATCAGCCATCTGGCCAAGGGCTGCCTGCCCGAGGATGTGCTGATGGGCGTGCATCAGGCCATCACCAGCCGCTGCGTTTCGCTGGCGCGGCGTGTCGGCATCGTGCCGGAAGCCACCTTTACCGGGGGCGTGAGCCGAAACATCGCCATGGTCCAACTGCTTCAGGAGCAGTTGGGAATTCCGATCAACGTCAGTCCGGACGCTCATCTGATCGGCGCACTCGGCGCGGCGCTTTTCGCCCATGACCGTGCTTTTGGCACTACACAACAGCTCGCGGCTACCACCGCAGAGGAGGCATGATGCTATACGTTGCAGGTATCGATATCGGTTCGACTTATTCAAAGGCCATCGTTCTCAATGACAAGCGCGAAGTTGTCGGGCAGGCTGTCCGGCGCACGGGATTCAAGCTGGGGCAGGCCTCGGAAGGCGTATTCGATGAATTGCTCCAGGCCTGCGGTCTGGAGCGGTCCCAGATCAATTATGTTGTCGCAACCGGATATGGCCGCTACACGGTCGCCTACCGTCATGCGCAAGTCACCGAACTGACGGCGCACGCCCAGGCCGCCGTGCATCTGTTCCCTGACACCCGCACGATCCTCGACATCGGTGGCCAGGACATCAAGGCCATACGCGTCGACGGCAATGGACGGGTACGCGCGTTCCGCCTGAACGATAAATGTGCAGCGGGTACCGGTGCCTTCCTGGAAAAGTCGGCGCGCTATCTGGGTCTTACCACCAACGATATCGGCCCCTACGCCATGCGTTCGACCAACCCGGTCGAGGTGAGCAGCGTTTGCGCGGTGTTTGCAGAATCCGAGGTCATCAACCACCTCTCGAACGGAATACCGGCGGAAGACATCATGATGGGCGCGATGATTGCGCTCGGCGGGCGGGCGGTGCAACTCATGCGCCGCGTCGGCCTCGAGCCAGGCTACATGCTGACTGGCGGCATGACGCGCAATGAAGCCATGGTGCATGCACTGGAAAAGAATCTGGAAGCCAAGCTCAACGTGGCTGCCAATGGCCTGGGGCAGCTCAATGGCGCCTATGGCGCGGCATTTCTTGGCTTGCGGCGCATCGAAAAACTGATCACCGATGGCAAGCCGATACCGCCGACGGCGGGGCAGGAAGGTTTCGTCGAGGTCGTCCCGCGCCGTCGCTGGTCCGCCATCGGCCTTACCAAGAAAATCGCCGAACCGTGCAACCCGACCGACGGTTGCTCATCGGGCGCCAAGAAGATCACTTTCCATAAACCGGAAAAAACGGTCGCGTAAACAGTTGTAAACAAGCAGTTGCAATATTCTTGAAGAGGAGTGGAAAAATGACCTTTGTCGTCACTGAATCTTGCATCAAGTGCAAGCATACCGATTGCGTTGAAGTCTGTCCGGCAGACGCATTTCGCGAAGGACCCAATTTCCTGGTGATCGATCCGGATGCATGCATCGACTGCGCCTTGTGCGTAGCCGAATGTCCGGTCGAAGCAATCTTTGACGAGAGCGACGTACCGGGCGACATGCGGCACTTTGTGGCGCTCAACGCCGAACTGGCGCCGGCATGGCCGTCCATCGGGGTGAAAAAGGAGCCGCTGCCGGACGCGGACTCCTGGTCCGGCGTCAAGGAAAAGTTCGAGCTGCTGGAGCGCGAATAGAGAGAGGTCTGGGGCGCCGCAGATCGAAAAAGTGTTCGTCGAAGGTATTCGACGAACCATAACGCAGGAGAGAAGCATGAACGAAACGGCAGAATCAATACAAGCAGCAAGCAGCGGCGTATTGCCGCGTCCGGTGGAAGCGCTCGACAGTGTTGTCATCCGTTTTGTCGGCGATTCCGGCGACGGCATGCAATTGACCGGCACCGGCTTTTCGATGGCGGTGGCCAAGGCCGGCCACGATTTCGCCACCCACCCC
>DATEZO010000011.1:0-3580 GCA_035255485.1 Burkholderiaceae bacterium | reverse complement strand
GCCTGCAACTGCGCCTGCAAATCAGCGATCTGCATTTTGGCTTGAGATAGCGCACGATCGAGTAACAGGACTTTTTGAACCAGCAAATAGGCGGCGTCAGGTTGCTGTCCCACCGCGTCATGAATCATCGCTGCCGCCTGTGGATCTTTGGCCGCGACGCGTGCCTGAACAAGTTGATTCAAGAAGTTGCCTAGCACTTCATGCTCTTGTGCAGTCATTTGCTCTCCTCTCGGTTGCTGACAAAATCAAATCCACAGCATAGAAAGCAAAACTTAAAAAGGCCTTAAAAAGGTTATTAATCCATCCCATGTCCCCGGTCGCGGCGCTCATCGCTGCCCGTAACGACATCCGTATCACGCACCTTGTGGTCATGCACCTTGTGGCCATACGCGAGATCATCGCGCTTGCAGACAGTCCAAGCCGGAACGACTACATATCAACCTACTTGGGCTACTCTCTTGCTATGTCCTAGATACCCGCATGCCCGTTGAAGGTACCTCGATGCGACCTTGGCACTGATCGAACCGTGTCAGGGTGAATTGAAGCTCTGGTTACGGAATACGAAAGCGCGCACGAGCTGGATTGCGCACTGATGAAAGTCATTCCAAGCATTATGAATCAGCATACTTAGGGATCGTTTGCTCACCGCCGCTATTCCCTAAACGACTTGCATGACTTGAATGTGTTTTTGCTGTATCTGCAGCTGCAGCCCGGCGGACCTTTACAAGATGCATTATTGAAATGCATTGTGGATAGACGCAGCTGCCGTACGATATAATAGAATTAAGTTGCAAATCTGCAATTTACTTTCGCGTGGTTACCCTCGCCTTCGAGCAGCAAACTTACGTTGCTCTCCCCTTTTATTGATATCGATGGCTCCCGGCATGGTCTGCTTTTAGGGGCTGGGAAAGTCTTGACGTTATGCAGCCGCAGCAGAATCACCTTTCGTCCATCCATTCGAATAAGCGCAAATATGTTTATTGGAGAGCGGTTCGGAAAGACGCCGACCAAATCGGAGCTCGCGATAGCAGTTTTAAGTCATATGCGACGGATCAAAGATTAAATCTGGGGGCGGTATCCTTTCTCCTTCTTGTCGCAGCATTCCTGCTGCCAGGCCTAATCGGCCACGACCCATGGAAGCAGGATGAGACCTATATTTTCGGGATGATCCAGCATCTCCTCGAGTCAGGTGACTGGGTGGTTCCAACCTTGGCCGGCGAACCTTTCATGGAAAAGCCGCCTCTGTATTACTGGATTGGTGCGGCATTCGCCTGGTTGTTGTCGCCGTGGATTCCGTTACACGATGCCGCTCGCCTCGCAACCGGATTTTTCATGATCGTGACCAGCGGCGCGCTCGGGTGGACGGTGCGTCACTGGTGGGGCGCCGGAATCGGCCGTTACGGCGTGCTGACTCTTTTAGGATGTCTTGGCGTGGTGTTTTATGCGCACCTCATGCTCACCGACATACCGCTTCTGACGGGATTTTCGATTGCAGCGTGTGGCTTTGCGTTGGCACGCCAACGCCCTTTCGGTGGCGGATTCCTACTTGGCGTTGGCGTTGGCGTTGGATTTCTATCCAAAGGCGTGCTCGCACCTGCTGTCCTCGGGCTGGTCACAGTAACACTGCCGCTATGCTTTAAGACCTGGCGGGTCAAACCATATTTCCGCGCGATGGCTTTCGCACTGCTCGTCGCCCTGCCTTCGCTATTGATATGGCCGATTGCCTTATACTGGCGCTCGCCTGCGCTATTCATGGACTGGTTTTGGCTTAACAACGTGGGTAGATTTGTCGGTTTCTCTGTGCCGCAGCTTGGGGCTCCCCATACCGAAGGTTTTTGGTCCGAGACACTGCCATGGTTTACGTTTCCAGCATTGCCACTGGCGCTGGTTACGCTCTGGCGAAACCGCAGCACCGTTTTGAGTAGTGCTCCGATGCAGTTTTCACTGGTTCTGTTCGCCGTTTTGATGGCGGTCCTCGGTATTTCGGCATCCGCGCGGCCCAACTACGCTCTTCCGCTGTTACTCCCGATTTGTCTGCTCGCAGCCCCTGCTGCCGTGACGCTTCCTGTGCAGCTTGACCGTATTTGGGACTGGAGTGCGCGCATTGTGTTCGGTTCGTTTGCCGCAGCAATTTGCGCCATCTGGGCGTGGATGCTGTTTCATGGCGGTTTGCCTGCCCAATGGGGGCTGCTTGGTCGCTACCTGCCGCTCGACTTCAAGCCACATCTGGATTTCAATGCCGTCGCCATGGCGCCGTGGATCATCCTGCTTAGCTTGGCAATTGTATGGCAACTGCCGGAACAACGCGGTAGGGGGCTGCTCAGCTGGGTAACCGGCATAACGCTGTGCTGGGGTCTGGTTGGAACATTATGGCTAGAGTGGATTGATACCGCCAAGAGTTATCGGAGTGTCTTTGCCTCGATGAATTCGGCCATTCCATATGAACATCAATGTATTGCCAGCGCGGGATTGGGAGAATCCGAGCGAGCAATGCTGCATTACGTTCTCAGTATCAATACACAACGGCAGGAGAACGGTCCGGCGGATCAGTGTGACGTATTGTTAATCAATGGGCTTGCATCTGCACCTCCTCAGGACATCAACCCCGACCATTGGCAATTAGTGTGGGACGGCGCTCGACCATCCGACGACCGCGAGCGCTTCTGGCTATATAAAGCGAGCTATCCGACTTCAACATTAGCGGCCGTCTCATCTAAAGTGCGCTTGCCAAATAAGCAGACTCGATAATCCAATCGGCAAAGACGTTTCATGGGAACGTCTGCCAACAATCCCGAATTCTTCAATTTCGGAGGCGGAAATACGTCCCCTTTGCACTCGCGCTTGCAGGAAAATGGGAGCAATTACTCAGAAAAAATAAAACTCCGCAAAGAAATTCGCTGAAGATGAGAATGCGGCCGGGTTAATTTTCCCTGTCAGCATTTTGTCAGCTTACCTTCAGGTTTCCGCAAGGATGCCTCGTTAACTTCAAGCATACAGACGCCACTGGAATGTCATGTATGACCTTGAACGCTTCCCACAAAAGAACTCCCTTCCGGCACCGCACGAGCTGTCACGATGTCAGGGCGGTCGTTTGCAAGGCGTTAACGCTCTTTATTTTCCTGATTCCCTTTGCTGCAATCGCATCTGAACAGGATGACTTGACTCACCTGTCACTGGCCCGCGCAATCGACATCGCTTCGGAACATAACCACGACCTCAAACTGTCGGCGTTGGCCGTCAACAGTGCACAAGCCGCCGTAGTCAGCGCAAAGGCCGCGCCTAACCCGTCACTTACTGTTCAAAGCACAAATATCAATCCACGACAAGGGATCGGTTCCGGCGGACTGCGCGACAAAACGGTCGACACCACCATTCGCATTGATCAAGTCATCGAGCGCGGCGGGAAGCGCGAACTGCGAGCGGAAAACGCTGCGAATCTGGAGCGTGCCTCGCGCGCCGACCAGCGGGAAGCGCAGCGACAGCTCCGGATTAATATCAGCCAGGCCTATTACGACCTGCTCGCTGCGCAAGAAAAATGGCGAACTGCGACAGAAACGGTCGCGTTGTTCGACAACACGGT
>DATEZO010000010.1:0-17014 GCA_035255485.1 Burkholderiaceae bacterium | reverse complement strand
CGCTACATGCATCTGGTCGAACTGATTCCGACCGCATCGACGAAACCGGAAATTCTCGACCAGCTGGAAGCCTTTTTGACCACGACGCTGGGCAAGGGCGTGGTGCGCGCGATCGACACGCCGAATTTCATCGCCAACCGTGTCGGCATCTTCGGCATGCTGGCCACGATCCATGAAGCGGAGAAATTCGGCCTGTCGTGCGACGTGGTCGATGATCTGACCGGCGCCCGGCTGGGACGCGCCAAGTCCGGCACCTTCCGCACCGCCGACGTGGTTGGCCTGGATACGATGGGGCATGTCATCAGGACCATGCAGGACAATCTGAAGGACGATCCATTCTTCCCGGTGTACCAGACGCCCGCGATACTCGGCAAGCTGATCGATGCGGGCGCGCTGGGGCAGAAGACCGGCGCCGGTTTCTACAAGAAAGTCGGCAAGGACATCCTGCGCATCGACGCGGCAACAGGCGATTATGTCGCCGGCGGCGGCAAGGCGGATGACCTGATCGGCCGCATCCTGAAAGAAAAGGATCCGGTCAAGCGCATGAAGGCATTGCGCGAATCGACCCATCCGCAGGCGCAATTCCTGTGGTCGATTTTCCGCGATGCATTCCATTACATCGCGGTGCATCTCGAATCGATTGCCGACAATGCACGCGACATCGATTTCGCGATGCGCTGGGGCTTCGGCTGGAAGACCGGGCCGTTTGAAAGCTGGCAGGCCGCCGGCTGGCAGCAGGTCGCCCAGTGGGTGAAGGAGGACATCGATGCCGGCCGCGCGCTGTGCGATGCGCCGCTGCCGCAATGGGTATTCGACGGTCGCACCGGCGTGCATGCGCCGGACGGCTCATGGTCGCCGGCGAAAAAGGCTTACGTACCGCGTTCCGATCTGCCGGTTTACCAGCGTCAGGCGTTCCGCGCCACCGTGCTTGGCGAAAACGCCGCGGACGGCGCCACAGCGGGCACGACCGTGTTTGAGGATGAGTCGGTCCGCATCTGGCACCAGGACGACGATGTGCTGGTTCTGTCGCTGAAGACCAAGATGCACACGATCAGCATGGGCGTGGTTGCCGGGATCAGCAAGGCCATCGAGGAGGCCGAAAGGAATTTCAAGGGACTGGTGATCTGGAACGCCGATGCAGCCGAAGGCGGCGCATTCTCCGCCGGTTTCGACCTGCAGTCGGCGCTGCCGCTGTTCATGTCCGGCGGTGCGAAAGCGATCGAGCCGGAATTTGCAAAAGGGCAGCAGGCCATCATGGCGCTCAAGTATGCCAGCGTGCCGGTCGTTGCCGCAGTCGCGGGTATGGCGCTTGGCGGCGGCTGCGAACTGATGCTGCATGCGGCAAAACGCGTGGCCTCGATTGAATCGTACATCGGCCTGGTGGAAGTCGGCGTCGGCCTGATTCCGGCAGGTGGCGGCCTGAAGGAAGCGGCAGTACGCGCGGCAGCCGATGCAAAAGGCAACGACATCCTGCAATTCCTGAAGAATTACTTCACCAATGCAGCCATGGCCAATGTCTCGAAATCGGCACTGGAAGCGCAGGGCATGGGTTATCTGGCGGCGGATGACGTGATCGTGTTCAATCCGCATGAGCTGCTGCATGTAGCCAAGGTCGAGGCACGCGCGATGCATGATGCCGGCTATCGTCCGAAGCTGCAGCAGCCGGTACCTGTGGTCGGCCGCTACGGCATGGCGACCATCATGGCGCAGCTGGTCAACATGCGCGACGGCGGCTTCATCTCTGCCCATGACTACAAGCTCGGCGCGATGATTGCCGAAGTCGTCTGCGGCGGCGATATCGAGCCGGGCAGTCTCGTGAGCGAGCAGTGGCTGCTGGACCTGGAGCGCAAGGCGTTCATGGAGTTGCTGAGCCATCCAAAGACGCAGGAGCGCATCATGGGCATGCTGCAGACCGGCAAGCCGGTGCGCAACTGAGCGGCGGGGGAACCACCATGGACATGCTATCGCATGGAAAACAGATACTGGATGCGCAACCGTTCAGCAAGCTGATTGGCGCGGTTTTGACCCGGTTCGATCCGGAAGGCGTCGAGTTGCGCATCCCGATCCAGGACATCCTGCGGCAGCAGCATGGCTTCGTCCATGGCGGCATCATCAGTTACGCAGCCGACAATGCGCTGACTTATGCCGGTGGCGCGGCGCTGGGGGCCGGCGTGGTTACGTCGGAATACAAAATCAATTATGTCCGCCCCGCCATCGGGCAGGAAATCATTGCTCGCGCGATGGTGGTGCACGCAGGCAAGTCGCAGTCAGTTTGCCGTTGCGATATTTTCATCGTCAACGAGGATAAAGAAACCTTATGCGCAGTTGCGCAAGGCACGATCGCACGGCTTGCCGCCGCGCCATCCGCCGAATGAATCCAGGAGAATCGTGAAATGACCAAACAACTTCAAGACGCCTACATCGTTGCCGCCACCCGCACCCCGATCGGCAAGGCGCCGCGCGGCATGTTCAAAAATACCCGGCCCGACGACCTGCTGGTGCGGGTGCTGCAATCGGCGCTGACGCAGGTGCCGAACCTCGATCCCAAGCTGATCGAGGATGCGATCGTCGGCTGCTCGTTTCCGGAAGCGGAACAGGGGCTGAACATGGCGCGCATGGCGGTGCTGCTGGCCGGGCTGCCGAAATCGGTGGGCGGCGTGACCGTTAACCGCTATTGCGCCTCCAGTCTGACTGCGGTGGCGATGGCGGCCGACCGCATCCGCGTTGGCGAAGCCGATGTGATGATCGCGGCCGGCGCTGAATCGATGTCGATGGTACCGATGATGGGCTATCATCCGTCGATGAACATGGGTATCTTCAAGGACGAGAATGTCGGCATGGCCTACGGCATGGGCCTGACTGCCGAGAAGGTGGCGCAGCAGTGGAAGATTTCACGCGAAGCGCAGGACCGGTTTTCTCTGGAATCGCACCAGAAAGCGCTGGCCGGGCAGCAGGCCGGCGAATTCAGGGATGAAACAACGCCGGTAGAGATCATTGAAAGATTCCCGAATCTGGCGACCGGCCGGATCGATGTGAAAACCCGCACGGTCGACACGGATGAAGGCGCGCGTCCGGACACCAGCATGGAAGGGTTGGCGAAACTGAAGCCGGTGTTCGCGGCCAAGGGGTCGGTCACGGCCGGCAACAGCTCGCAGACTTCGGACGGCGCCGGTGCGCTGATCCTGGTATCCGAAAGGATCCTGAAGCAGTGCAACCTGACGCCGCTGGCGCGGTTTGTCTCGTTCGCGGTGCGCGGCGTGCCGCCGGAAATCATGGGTATCGGCCCGAAGGAGGCAATTCCCGCCGCCTTGCGCGCAGCCGGCATCACGCAGGACCAGATCGACTGGTTCGAGCTGAATGAGGCATTCGCCGCGCAATCGCTGGCCGTGATCCAGGATCTCGGCCTCGATCCGGCGAAAGTCAATCCGATGGGCGGCGCGATTGCATTGGGCCACCCGCTCGGCGCAACCGGCGCGATCCGTTCCGCTACCGTGATCCATGCATTGCGCCGCAGGAACCTGAAATACGGCATGGTGACCATGTGCGTCGGTACCGGGATGGGTGCGGCCGGCATTTTCGAGCGCATGTAAGCCGCTGCCGTTTCCGATATCGGAAAGCCGCACGGTATGCTACTGTGCGGCTTTTTTTGCAAGGGCGCGAGAACGCCCTGTTTTCACGGGAGACTCCATGGATATTTCCACCAGCAAGGATCAGGGCATACTGACGATCGAATTCAACCGCCCGGAAAAAAAGAACGCCATTACAGCAGCGATGTATCAGTCGCTGGCCGACACCTTGAATGACGCGGAAAACGATCATGCGGTGCGCGCCATCCTGATTCGCGGCAAGCCGGAGGTATTCACTGCCGGCAATGATCTGCAGGATTTTCTGCTGCATCCCCCGGTCGACATCGACGCGCCGGTATTCCAGTTCATGAAGGCGTTAAGCCGCAGCAGCAAGCCGGTGGTGGCTGCGGTCGCCGGCAATGCGGTCGGTATCGGCACCACGCTGCTCATGCATTGCGATCTGGTCTATGCTGCCGACAATGCGAAATTCGCGCTGCCGTTCGCCCAGCTCGGCCTGTGCCCGGAATTCTGCTCGAGCGTGCTGCTGGCGCGCACCGCGGGTTATGCGCGCACCGCCGAGAAGCTGATGCTGGGCGAAGCCTTCGACGCCCGGGAAGCCTGCGAGATGGGGCTGGTGTGCAAGGTGCTGCCGGCCGGCGAGCTGCATGCCTTTGCGCACATGCAAGCCGCGAAGCTGGTCGCATTGCCGGCTTCTTCGATCCGGGTCACCAAGCGCCTGATGAAAAACCACGAGGCCGAGATGCTTGGCGTCAGAATGCGGGAAGAGGTCGAGTATTTCGGCAAGATGCTGACCTCGCCGGAAGCAAAGGAAGCGTTTTCCGCATTTCTTGAAAAGCGCAAACCTGACTTCACCAAGTTCGGTTAAGCGCCTTATCCGCTTACACCAGCCCGAACCAGCCCAGCAGCGCACCCGCGCCCAGCAGCCACAGCAGATGGATGCGGGTGCGCCAGACGATCAGCGCGGTTGCGATCGCGATCAGCCAGAGCGGCCAATCCCTGGCCGCATCATGATTGGCGTTGGCCAGAATCCAGCCGGTCGCCAGCAGCAGCGCGACCACGACCGGGGCCATGCCCTGCTTGAATGCGCGCACCGCCCGCAAATCGCGATTCCTGTGACCCCAGCGCGCGGCCAGATAGGTGATGGTGGTGCTGGGCAGCATGATGCCGATCATGGCCAGCGACACGCCCAGCAGTCCGGTTGCCGCGCCGCCGGCGTTGAGGCCGACATTCCACCCCATCAGCGCGACAAACAGTACATTCGGCCCCGGCGCGGCCTGGGCAATGGCGATCGATGCGTTGAATTGCGACTGCGTCAGCCAGTGCTGCTGATCCACCAGGTAGCGGTGCATTTCCGGTGTGGTGGAAATTGCGCCGCCCACCGACAGCAGCGATAGAAGAAGGTAGTGCGCCAGCAAGGCGAGCCAGTCGCTCCAGTGCAGCGCGAGAGTCAGGGTATCGCTCACAATTTCAGCTTGCGATAGGTCAGCAGGCAGGCCGTGCCGCCCAGCCCCAGCAGCACATAGGCCAGCGGCCAGTGCAGCAGCACGATGGCGGCGATGCTCAGGATGCCCAGTCCGATGCAGAGCGGCAGGCCGAGCGGATGGGTTTTCAGCGTGCCGAACAACCTCAGGCCGGTGGCGGCAATCATGCCGGCCGCTACCGCGCCCATGCCGCGCAAGGCACCGTTTACGCCCGGGTGGCTGGCGTAATGCGCGTGCAGCAGCGCCAGCAGCAGGATCAGCACCAGCGGCAGTGTCAGCATGCCGGCCAGCGCCGCCAGTGCGCCGCGCAGGCCGAAATAGCGGCCGCCGATCATCAGCGACAGGTTCACCACGTTCGGGCCGGGCATGATTTGCGCCACTGCCCAATCCTCGATGAATTCCTCCTTCGTCATCCACTGCTTGCGCTCGACCATCTCGCGCTGCACGATCGCCACCACGCCGCCAAAACCCTGCAAGGCCAGTAGCGTGAAAGAGAGAAAAAGATCGGAGAGGGATTCGGGTTGCGGGTGATTCGCCGCGATGGGGGAGTTCATGCGTCAATTATCGATTCGGGAAGCCAGTTGCGTCAATCCCGGTGTCTTTCATTGCCATCGGAAAGGGTTTGGAGAAATATTTATACTGCTACGTGTATTTCAAATCACCCGCATTATCATTGCGTATATCGATATATTTATCTATATACCCCCGTTATTTTAACGCATGTTAGCAAAATGGCGCCTGGGCGCGTCCCTTTCTCTGCCGTGATTCCTGCTGAAAATTGCGGAATGATGCGGCAACGCGCCGTCAATGCGCCGGCTGGCATAACGATTGTTCCCGGTGTTTCGGCACTTTGTCGACGCAAGCCTGATGGCGCGAATAACGTTGCAGTCAGCAGGGAAATGCCGCTGGCCACACGTCAGAATGGTTGAGTTCGATCAAACGATGCTGCGGATGCGCGGGCATAGTATGTTTCTTGGTGCGATGCGACATTCGAGCCGGCGTGCCATCCTGCCGATGCACGTTTTATTTCAGTCCAACATGAGAGGTGAATTATGGCAAGCAACTTGACGCGCTTTGACCCATTCAGGGAAATAGCGCGATTTGAACCATTCCAGGGTTTTGACGACTTTTTCAAGGACATCAGCTTCAGGCCGATGCTGCGCAACCTGGAAGCCGAGCCGCGGATCAAGATGGATATTTCCGAAACCGATCAGGCCTATATGGTGAAGGCGGAAATTCCCGGCGTCAAAAAGGAAGACATCAAGATTTCCGTCGAAGGCAACCAGGTATCGATCAGTGCGGAAATGAAAAAGGAAAAAGAAGAAAAGCAGGGCGAGTCCGTAGTGCGCAGCGAACGGTATTATGGCCAGCAATCGCGTAGTTTCATGCTGGCGCATGAGCTTGACGATGCCAAGGCCGAGGCCAGATACCAGGATGGCGTGCTGGAGCTGAGGCTGCCGAAGAAGGCCGGCACCAAGGCCAAGAGCATCTCGGTCGGCTGATTCCCGCCGCAGGGTTCATCAAAAAAACCGCCGCAGCAGCAGCTGTATCACGCGCTGCTGCGGCAGCGCGCCGAATTCGCTGCCCGTCCGCCCGCTGTTGAACTGCCATTGCAAGGCCAGATCGGTGCGTTCCCACCGATAACGCGCCTCCAGCCACGACATGCGACTATGATCGGCCTGATTGACGCGCACCATGGCGTTGAGGTCGAGACGATGGATGATTGCATCCTGCCAGCTGGCATAGAGAAATGCGGCATGCCTGACAGGCAATTCCTGATTGTCCTGCACCCATTTGCGGTACTGCCACCAGAGGATTGGGGAGCGGCGCCCCAGCGCCTCCCAGCCGGCCGCATCCAGCGCGGCGCCATCGTATTGGTACTCGAGCGTCAATGATAATTTGCCGGCGGTGGTCCAGGTCATTCCGGTGGCGAGCCGGTTGCGAAAGGCGCTGTCGTCAATGCCGTTCAATGCCCGCGACAGTTGGGAGCGGCTGCGCCCGCCAGCCCACTCGACGTACGCCACGGTGGCATCATTCAGCAGGCCGGTCAGATTGACGCCGAATTGCGGCGCTGTGTTGCCTTCACGATAGATCAGCCATTGCGGGTTGATGCCGTTGAACAGTGGCTGGCTGACGGCAACCAGCCAGCGGTTGCGATTGTTGGTCGCGCCGAAGTCCGGGCTGAACGGCGCGTCGTCCGGCGCACTCGCCAGTTTCGGCGAATACAGCGCGGTGAGCGATCCGCCTTCCCATAAGGTCTGTCCGCGCAGCATGGCGCTGCCAAGGCGGTTTTTTTTCAGGCTGACCGGGTCGACTGACACGACCGAGCGAATCGCATTGTCGCGAAAAAAATCGGTCGGATTGTAGCCGGTGGCAACGCCGAGGCGGGCATTGATCCGGCCCAGGTCGAGCAGGCGATCGGCGCGCGGTTGCCAGCTCAGGTACGCTTCTTTCAGCGTATTCACGCTGGTCTTGTCCGATAGCGCCCCTTGCGCGGTCATGTCAAGCCGGTTGGCCAGCACGGCACGCCAGCCCGGCGCCACTCTCTTGTCATACTCGATGTCGAATGACAGCCGTTGCGTATCGAGCGGCGTGCCGCCGCGCACCTTTGCTTCGCCGGCCGCGGCCTCGACAGACAGCCGCCAGTCGCTGGCGTGCTCCACTACGGTCGGCGCGCGGTCGGCCAGCTGCAGCGCATCCAGGTCGGCGTCCTCGGCCAGCGCGCATCTTGCCGCCAGCAGCCATGGCAGCACGCAGGCGCGTATCGTCACCGATTTCATTCCGGTTTGAAGCGCGGCAGGTAGTCGCGCTGCAGCCAGGCTTCCGGCACCTCGCGCCGGACGTAATCGGAAAAGCGCAGCACCGTCACCCAGCCCGGATCAAGGCCGTCGATAATCACGGTTTCGGTTGGGCGATCGGACCCGAGCTGGGCCTGATAGCGCCGGAAATATGCGCTCTTCAGCAGCCGGCCGCTTTCGGTATAGTAGCGCGCCTTGACCGGGCGGTTGTTGCCGGTATCGATCCACATCTCGATATGGTGATAGGTCACATCCGATGCGCTGGCCGCCAATGCCAGCTTGTAGCAATGCCGGGTCTGGCGCTCGCCGTCCTGCACGTCTTCTTCCGCCGCCAGCGCCGCCTGGTAATCGCGGGCCAGGTTGACGGTCACGATGTCGCCATTGGCGGCCTGGCCCAGCAGCCGCTGCTGCGGCGAGATGCGGATACTGGCCTTGTTGGACGGATCATAGAACCACAGGTCGTTGCCCGACTTCAGCATCAGCTTGCCGGCGTCGCGTGCCGGCGCGACGAAGCGGATCAGGCTGCGGAACTGGCCACTGGATTTGTCGGCTTTGGAGTACACCGCCAGCGTGCTGGTGTCGGACTGCTTGCCGTTCCTGTATTCAATCAGCGTGGTAGTCAGGCCGAACGGATGATCCGGATTGCGCACTGCGTCGCTGGCCGCCAGGATCTCCTGCGCGGTCGGCGCGGCATGGGCAAGTCCGGAGCAGGCGAGCAGCACCGCCAGGGCGAATTTCAGTTGTTGCATCATCGTATCCTTTTGTCGTTATCGAATGAGGTCAGGTGTTGTGCTCCCCCTCTCCCGCAAGCGGGAGAGGGGCCGGGGGAGAGGGAGCATCGTTCCACCGCCATGCGAATCTCTTCGGGAACATCCTCCGTTCGTTGCAGGACATCATGATTCCAGAACCGTAGCACGGTATATCCCTGTTCTCGCAACCATGCATCCCCGCGCTGATCGTAGCTGGCATGTTCCTGATGCTGCCCGCCATCGAGTTCGACAATCAAATTCGATTCATGGCAGATGAAATCGACGATATAACGTCCAATCGGTTTTTGCCGCTTGAATTTCAGGGCCAGAAAGCGATGCGCGCGCAGGTGATGCCACAGCCGCTGTTCGGCATCGGTTTGCCCGGTTCTCAGGATCTTGGCGCGTTCCAGCAAGTACCTTTCCCTCTCTCCAGTCCCTCTCCCGCAAGCGGGAGAGGGGAGCGCATGGCCCCGGCTTTCGTTAATCACGTATTCTCGTATCCCACAAAACCCATTTACACATGCCGCAACGCATCCACAATCACCATCTTGGAGGCCCGGTTTGCCGGCCACCAGGCCGAGATGATCGCCACCACGATCAGGCCGATCACGCTGCCGGCGATCAGGCCGGTTTCGCCCCATACCCGGGTCTTGACCGGATAGGAATAGACATAACCGGGCGGGGTCCAGGTCAGGCCGCTGTGGTTGATCAGGGTCGATACCAGCAGTGCGATCAGCACGCCTACTAGCGCGCCGATCAGGCCGAGCAGCAGCCCCTCGCACATGAACAGGCGCCGGATGCCGCCGCGCCGCTGGCCGATGGCGCGCAGGGTGCCGATTTCGACGGTGCGCTCGACCACCGCCATGCTCATGGTATTGCCGACCGTGAACAGCACGATCACGCCGATCAGGGTGGCGATGAAGCCGAACACGGAATCGAAGAACTGGATGGTCTGGTTGTAGATCGGCGTGAGTGTCTGGAAATCCTGGATTTCGATCTGCGTATCCTTGAAGGTGGTTGCCAGCAATCGTTCCAGGCGCGCCCTGGCGGCCGGCATCTGGCTGGTATGCTGCAACTGGATCTGGATTGCGGTCACCTGCGGCGGTTCGCTGCCGTAGATCAGGCGCTGCGCCTGCGGCAGATGCATGATCATGAACACGTCATCCAGCTCCTTCAGGCCCTGGTTTTCCGCCTTGACCACGTTCAGGCTGGCGACGTTGGGCGCACCGTGCAGATTGGCGGCCAGCATTTCGATGGTCGATGCGCTCTTTTGCTGTTCGGCCGGCTTTTCCAGCGCCGACAGCGCGGCGATGTCGTCCGGGGCGCGCGCGCCTTCCGCCTGCGGCCGGGGCGCGGGCTGGCGGCAGTTCGGCACCTGGAGCTGGCCGCACAATTGCAGGATGCGCGCCACGCCGGTGCCGACCACCACCGCATCCGGGGGAGTGCCGGTCAGCGCCAGCGGACGCGCGAAGCTCATGGCGCCGTAGTCGTCCCAGGTGCGCATCCTGTTCTGATCGTCGACCACGATGCCGCTGGACAGCACCGTCTTCGATACGCCCGCCGCGAAATTGCCGGCGATGCCGGAGAGTTGCAGCTTGGGCGTGACCACGGTCAGCATTGGCGCCAGCTCCGGATCATTCTTCACTACGTCTATGATCCTCTGGTAGTCAGGCAGGCTGTAGGCGGCCGGGTTGCCGCTGCCGTACAGGAAATAATCCTTGCGCTGGATCTGGAAATGGCCGTGGAGTTGTACATAGCCGGTCTGCATCGCCAGGATCACATTGCGGCTGTAGCCGCCGAACACCAGGATCGCGACCATGCCGACGGTCATCGCCAGCAGCGTAGTGAGCGAGCGGCGGCGATTGCGCAGCAGGTTGCGCAGGGCGAGGGAAAAGGTTTTCATGCGCGCACCTCTCCGTTGCGGCGTTCGATGCCGGTGATGCGGCCGTCGCGGATGAACACCGCGTCATCCGCCTCCGCCAGCACTTGCGGATCGTGCGAGGAAAACACGAAGGAAACCTGCTGCTCGCGCTGCATCTTGCGCATCAGTTCGATGATGGCGGCGCCGGTCTGGCTGTCGAGATTGGCGGTCGGCTCATCGGCCAGCACCAGTTGCGGCTGCGTTGCCAGGGCGCGCGCAATCGCCACCCGCTGGCGCTGGCCGCCCGACAACTGGCCGGGCCGGTTGTTCGCGCGATCCGCCAGCCCGACCGCATCCAGCAGCGCCATCACGCGCTGCCTGCGCTGCGCGGCCGGTATCTTCGCCAGCAGCAGCGGATACTCGACGTTCTCGTAGGCGGTCAATACCGGCAGCAGGTTGAAATTCTGGAAGATGAAACCGAGATGGTGTGCACGAAAGTCCGACAAGGCATCGTCGGACATGGTTTGCACCGCCTGGCCGGTCACCACGATTTCGCCGTGATCCGGCCGGTCGATGCAGCCGATCAGATTGAGCAGCGTGGTCTTGCCGCTGCCGGATGCACCGGAAATCACGGTAAAACAGTTGGGCCGGATTTCCAGGTTGATATCGCTTAATGCCGGCACATCAACCGTATCAAGATGATAGGTCTTGCCGACGTGTTTCAGGATGACAGGATGCATGACATTCTTTCGTGGAATGAAACCGTTGCAAATATAGTCACTCTCACCGGATCGCGCGACGGTTTTGCGACGAAATGCAGCCGGTGGCGATGAGTCAGGGAAAAGCGATTGCGATGGAGTCTAACGGCGCAGCGCGGGCAATGCTTGTACGGACCCGTCAATCGACGGCAATGAACAGATTCTTGAAATCTTCCGGCGCTATCCGGTAAGGCCAGTATGCCGGGTCGTCGCCGGCGATTTCCTGCAGCAATTGAAACGGCCCCAATCCGCTCAGCTCGACGAATTCGCGATGCATGTGGGCCTGGTCGTAATAGCCCATTTCCTGCGCGATATAGGTCAGCTCGCCCCATTCCACCGGCTGGCGCAACAGGCGCTGCAAGGTGAAGCCAAAGCGCGATATGCGCCGCACATCGCGTAGCGACATGCCGAATGCCTGGCGCACGCGCCGCTCTATCTGGCGCTGGCCGATGCCGAAATATTCGGCGATGTCGATCAGAGGAAAGAACATTTTCTGATGGGCGGCGAGAAAGGCGGCGCCCATGCTTTTTTTCCGCGGAGCGAGGTTCAGGTGCGACAGCAGGAAGTCCTGGAACAGTCGCATGTATCCCTGGATCGATTGCTCCCGGTTCAAGTCGCTGAATAATCGTTGCACCGGGCCGGCGCCCGTGATCTGGCTGACTTCGACAAAGTGCCCGTGGATTTCCGCCGGCGATATTCCGAGCGCATCCTGCAGCAGGCCGGGGCGGAACATCACCGAAATCGCCAGCATTCCCGGATCGGCATACGAATGGCGCGTCCCCAGGTACGGGCTGCTCAGGATGAATCTCGGGCAGCGCGCAAGCGTTCCATCCGGTCGCACCACATCGACTCCGCCGCGCACGAACAGCATCAGGTTCGGACTCAATGCCGCCGGAAGATGGCTTGCGCACCCATCGAGTTGCAACACCATGAAATGCATTAGAAAAGGTGCGAGGCGTGGATGCGGTGGAAAAACCTGTAGCGACATTGTGATGTGAGGAAACAGTGACGGAAAAGGAAATTTTGATTGCGGCCATGGCCTATGCGCTCGCCCAAATCAAAGATGCCAATATAGCAAGGGTGCGCGGCATCTGCGATACATTTGTGATCAATTGCATCTGATAACGGCAAAACAGCCCATTACGGGAGCAAAGCTGCGGTAGCGTGTTCTTTCTCCCTGCCTGGTCGTCTGTGGCATAAAGCAACGCACGATGTTGTTATTGAATAATGTGGTGCGTGGCAAAGGTATAATACGCAGCCATCAGATACAGCCTCCGCGTGATCGTTTGGCTTCGTTATTCATCCGGTATTGCGGCTTGCTGTAAGCGCACATTCATCGTTCAGTTTTATGTCAAAAAGCCAATCCGCCAAGCCGATAGAGATCAAGATTTCCACCGTGGTCGCCGTATCGGCCATCCTGCATGCAACCGCTCCGGCCATGCTGGAAGCAGCCATGCAGGAAATCACCGGCGGTGAATCCGATTATTTTGAAGGCGAATTCGCCGTGATCGATGTCGGCGCGCTCGACCCTGCCGACGGCGGCATCGACTGGGGCGCGCTGATCCGGCTGTTCAAATCCCATCAATTGAATCCGGTTGCCGTACGCAATGCCGCGCCCGGCATGGAAGCCGCCATTCTGGCGCATGGATTGAGCCTGGATGTCATCGCCAAGCCGCGCCACGAAGCCGCGACCCCTGCGTCGGTAGCCGTGCCTGTCGTACCTGTTGCGCCTCCCGCTCCCGAACCGGCCGCGCCCGCGGTATTGGGCTCGATGATCGTCGATACGCCGGTACGCGCCGGCCAGCGCATCTATGCGCGTGGCGCCGACCTGATCGTGATGGCGGCAGTGAACAATGGAGCGGAAGTGATCGCGGACGGCAGCATCCATGTGTATGCGCCGTTGCGTGGACGGGCGCTGGCCGGTGCCAGCGGCAATCCCGACGCGCGGATTTTCGCGCTCTGCATGGAGCCGGAACTGGTATCGATTGCCGGGGTTTACCGCACCTTCGAAGGCGGGTTTCCGCAGGAGCAGGCGAATCAGCCCGCGCAGGTCCGGTTGGTCGGCGACCGCATTGATGTGAAAGCAATCAGCCCGGTTGCGCGCTGACGGTACAAATAGTTGCATTTTTGATGTTGGATTTCCTATAAGGAGCTTCTTGTGGCAAGAATCATTGTTGTGACATCAGGCAAGGGCGGTGTCGGCAAAACCACCTCCAGCGCCAGTTTCGCGTCAGGCCTCGCGATGCGCGGGCACAAGACCGTGGTCATCGACTTCGACGTCGGCCTGCGCAACCTCGACCTGATCATGGGCTGCGAGCGGCGCGTGGTGTACGACCTGATCAACGTGATCCACAATGAAGCGACCCTGAACCAGGCACTGATCAAGGACAAGCACTGCGAAAACCTGTTCGTGCTGCCGGCCTCGCAGACGCGCGACAAGGATGCCCTGACCGAAGAAGGCGTCGAGCGCGTGCTGGACGAGCTTTGCAAGATGGGCTTCGAATACATCGTGTGCGATTCGCCGGCCGGCATCGAACATGGCGCGGTGATGGCGCTGACCTTCGCCGACGACGCCATCATCGTCACCAACCCGGAAGTGTCGTCGGTGCGCGACTCGGATCGCATTCTCGGCATCATCCAGGCCAAGTCGCGCCGCGCCCAAAGCGGCGACGAGCCGGTGCGGGAGCATTTGCTGGTGACGCGCTATGTGCCCAAGCGCGTCGAAGCCGGCGAGATGCTGTCGTATTCCGACGTGCAGGAAATCCTGCGGATTCCGCTGATCGGCATCATCCCCGAGTCGGAATCGGTGCTGCACGCCTCCAACCAGGGTAATCCGGCGATTCACATGGAGGGCAGCGACGTGTCGGAGGCATACAAGGACGTGATCGCGCGTTTCCTTGGCGCGGAAACGCCGCTGCGCTTCACCACTTATGCAAAACCGGGTCTGTTCCAGCGCATTTTTAAAGGCAAGTGACATGGCATTGCTATCGTTCTTATTCAATACCAAACCAAAAACCGCGAGTGCCGCGAAAGAACGTCTGCAAGTCATCATTGCACGTGAACGCAACGGGCTGGACGGCCCGGACTTCCTGCCCGCGCTGCACAAGGAACTGATCGCAGTGATTTCCAAGTATGCCAAGGTCAATGCCGAAGACATCAAGGTCTCGCTCGACCGCCAGGGCAACCTGGAAGTGCTCGACGTGAACGTGGTGCTGCCGGACGCAGCGGCGAAATAGAGGCCGGCCGCCGCGCCGGCGATGTCCCTTCCATGCAGCTGCACGGCATCGATTTCATTTCACTTCCGCGCCGACCCGGCCAGTGGCTGGGTGCGTTCGACTTTCCCTTTTCCCTGCCGCGCGAACTGGTGGAAACGCTCGGCAGACCCACGGTCTGGGCGGACCTGATTCGGCATGTCGCGGCGCAGTCGCGTGCCGGTTGGCAAGCCGGTACTGTTTTGCCGGAGATCGCCAGCCCTCCAGGCAGCGAAATCCAATGGTCTATTCCTCTCGCACCCAAGTCTGGGTGCGACCCAGCAGCGGCATGCCGATATAGCCGCGTACATTCAGTCTCTTGCCGTCATCGGCGATGGACATCTTGCTCTTGTAGAGCTTGCCGTTACCCGGGTCGAGAATCTGGCCGCCGCTGTATTCGTCGCCATCCTGCTTCATGCCTGACAAAATCGTCATGCCGAGGATGGGCTGATCCTTCAGTTCGCCTTGGCATTTGTCGCATACCGGGTTCTGTTCCTGGTCCGGCGCGCGAAACAGTTTTTCGATCTTGCCCTCGAATTTGCCATTACTTTCAGTAATGCGGATCAGCGCCTTCGGTTTGCCGGTCTGGTCATCAATATTCTTCCATAATCCGACCGGCGAGGTGCTCTGCGCCCAGGCACCAGCCGATACCAGAAAGGTTGCTGCGATGGCGGTGGCCAATAGCTGTCTCATCATTATTTTCCTTCCGGGGTGACGTGGCGAAATCTCCGTACCGTGAACCATGCCGAAACCGGCAAGGCTCACAAGGACTATCTTTTACTAGTATCCGACAGCCGGGAAGCGGTTTTATTGCAGTTTCGCAAATTGTTCCCGCAGTTTTTCGAGCGTTCCTTCAAAATTCGCCAAACGTTCTTTTTCCTGGGCAACTACCTGCGTCGGTGCACGGGCGACAAAACTTTCATTGCCGAGCTTGGCATTGGCTTTGACGACTTCGTTTTCGATCCGCGCCATTTCCTTTGACAGACGCTCGCGTTCAGCGGCGATGTCGATTTCCACCTTCAGCATCAGCTTGGCGTCGCCGACGATGGCGACTGGTGCCGGCGATTGCGGCAGCACATCGACCACCTGGATCTCGGACAGCTTGGCCAGCGCCTGCAGGCAAGGTGCGAACGATTGCATCCGGCTCCGGTCGGCAGCCTCGATGATCAGCGGTACGCGTTGTGCCGGCGATAATTGCATTTCGCCGCGCAGATTGCGACAGACGTCAGTCATCGATTTCAACTGTGCCATCCAGGCCTCCGCCTGCATGTCGATCTTGCCCGGTTGCGCGATCGGATACGGCTGGCGCATGATCGAGTCGCCTGCGGGATCGAGTTGCCGACCGGTCATCGGCGCAACGGTTTGCCACAAGGTTTCAGTGATGAACGGGATGATCGGATGTGCCAGGCGCAGCACGGTTTCCAGTACGCGCAAGAGGGTGCGGCGCGTGGCGCGCTGCTGCGGCTCGCCGCCTTGCTGGATCTGCACCTTGGCGACTTCCAGATACCAGTCGCAGTACTCGTCCCAGACGAACTTGTAGATCGCCGAGGCGATATTGTCGAAGCGATAATCGGCATAGCCTTTTTCGACTTCCGCTTCGGTGCGCTGCAACAGCGACACGATCCAGCGGTCGGCTTGCGAGAAATCGAGATAGCCGTCCTTGCACACGCCGTCAATGTGACTGTCGAAACCGCAATCCTTGCTCTCGGTATTCATCAGCACGAAGCGGGTCGCATTCCACAGCTTGTTGCAGAAATTACGGTAGCCCTCGCAGCGCTGCAAGTCGAAATTGATGTTGCGGCCCAGCGAGGCATAGCTGGCCATCGTGAAGCGCAGCGCATCGGTGCCGAACGCGGGAATACCGTTCGGATACTCCTTGCGCGTGGCCTTGGCGATGCTGTCGGCCTGCTTCGGGTTCATCAGGCCGGAGGTGCGTTTCGCGACCAGCGTGTCGACATCGATGCCATCGATCAGATCGATCGGATCGAGCGTATTGCCCTTCGACTTCGACATCTTCTGGCCGCTGCTGTCGCGGATCAGCCCGTGCACGTATACTTTCTCGAACGGCACCTTGCCGGTGAAGTGCAGCGTCATCATCACCATGCGCGCGACCCAGAAGAAAATGATATCGAACCCGGTCACCAGTGCCGACGACGGCAGGAACATCTTGTAGTCGGGCGTTTCCTCCGGCCAGCCGAGCGTCGAGAACGGCACCAGCGCCGATGAAAACCAGGTGTCCAGGACGTCGTCATCGCGCTTGATTGCTTTGTCGCCGGCCTGTTTCTTTGCCTCTTCCTCGCTGCGCGCGACGTAGATATTGCCTTCGTCGTCATACCAGGCAGGAATCTGATGGCCCCACCAGAGCTGGCGCGAGATGCACCAGTCCTGGATGTTGGTCAGCCACTGGTTGTAGGTGGTGGTCCAGTTTTCCGGGATGAATTTAACCGAGCCATCCGCCACTTTTTCGAGCGCAACTTCGGCGATCGACTGGCCGGGGAAGTGCGTGCCTTCGGGCGCCGGCTTGCTCAT
>DATEZO010000009.1:0-5645 GCA_035255485.1 Burkholderiaceae bacterium | reverse complement strand
GCGCAGGCGATGCGTCTCGATCAGCGTCTTCGCCGCATCAGGCATTTTGCCGAAGCGATCGATCATTTCCTCCTGCAAGCCGTCGATCGCATCCTGCATCTCGCAGTTGGCGAGACGCTTGTACAGCGACAAGCGCTCATGCACATCGCCGCAATAATCCTGTGGCAGCAGGGCCGGGGCATGCAGGTTGATTTCGGTCGTGGTGGCGAGCGGCGCGGCCAGGTCCGGTTCCTTGCCGTTCTTCAGGGAACGCACCGCTTCATTCAACATGTCGGAATAGAGCTGGAAGCCGATTTCATGCATTTCGCCGGATTGGTTTTCGCCCAGCACCTCGCCTGCACCGCGGATTTCGAGATCGTGCATCGCCAGATAAAAGCCGCTGCCCAGTTCCTCCATCTGCTGGATCGCATCCAGCCTGCGTTGCGCCAGCTTGGAGAGGTTATGCGCATCGTGCACCAGCAGGTAGGCATAGGCCTGGTGATGCGAACGGCCGACGCGGCCGCGCAGCTGGTGCAGCTGCGCCAGGCCGAATTTGTCGGCACGATGCATGATGATGGTATTGGCGGTCGGCACGTCGATACCGGTTTCGATGATGGTGGTGCACAGCAGGATATTGAAGCGCTGCGCCACGAAATCGCGCATGACCTTTTCCAGGTCGCGCTCGTGCATCTGTCCGTGCGCCACCGCGATGCGCGCCTCCGGCAGCAATTCTTCCAGCATCGCCTTGCGGTTTTCGATGGTATCGACTTCATTGTGCAGGAAATACACCTGGCCGCCGCGCTTCAGTTCGCGCAGGCAGGCCTCGCGGATTACCGATTCGCCTTCGCTGCGCACGAATGTCTTGATTGCCAGGCGCTTTTGCGGCGCGGTGGCAATGATCGAAAAATCGCGCAAGCCTTCCAGCGCCATGCCGAGCGTGCGCGGAATCGGCGTGGCGGTCAGCGTCAGCACATCGACTTCGGCGCGCAAGGCTTTCAGCGTTTCCTTCTGCCGCACGCCGAAACGGTGTTCCTCGTCGATGATGACCAGGCCAAGCCGCGAGAATTTGACATCGGTCGACAGCAGCTTGTGGGTGCCGATCACGATGTCGAGCGTGCCGTCGGCCATGCCCTTGATGGCCTGCGTGATTTCCTTGCCGGAACGGAAGCGGGACAGTTCTGCAATCCTCACCGGCCAGTCGGCAAAGCGGTCGGTGAATGTCTGCGCGTGCTGCTCCGCCAGCAGCGTGGTCGGCGCAAGGATGGCGACCTGCTTGCCGCCCATGACCGCGACGAAAGCGGCACGCAGCGCGACTTCGGTCTTGCCGAAGCCGACGTCGCCGCAAATCAGCCGGTCCATCGGTTTGCCGCCGGTCATGTCGCCGATCACTGCGCCGATGGCGGCAGCCTGATCCGGCGTTTCTTCAAAGCCGAAGCTGTCGGCGAATGCCTCGTAGTCGTGCGCCGAATACTGGAAGGAATGGCCCTGGCGCAGCGCGCGACGCGCGTAGAGGTTGAGCAATTCGGCAGCGGTATCGCGGATCTGCTGCGCGGCGCGGCGCTTGGCCTTTTCCCACTGGCCGGAGCCGAGCGCATGCAGCGGCGCATCGTCGGGCGATGCGCCGGAGTAGCGCGAAATCACGTGCAACTGCGATACCGGCACATACAGTTTGGTTTCTTTCGCGTATTCCAGGTGCAGGAATTCGGTTTCGCCTTCGCCCAGGTCCATGCCGACCAGGCCCATGTAGCGACCGATGCCGTGGTTGACATGCACTACCGGGTCGCCGATCTTGAGCTCGGACAGGTCGCGCACCATCGATTCGACCTGGGTCGCGCCTTCCTGTTTTTTCCGGCCGGCGCGCCGGCCCGATCCGGCATACAGCTCGGTTTCAGTAATGAAGGCGAGATTGCCGAAGCCCGCATCCAGCGCAAAACCGGCATGCAATGGCGCCACGCCCAGCATCACTTTCGCCGATGCGGTATCGAAATCCGCAAAGCCGTCGCACAACGCAACCGTCAGATCGTATTCGCTGAAATATTGCTGTAGCGTTTCGCGCCGGCCGCCGGATTCGGCGCAGATCAGCACGCGCTTGTCCGTCTGCAGCAGATAGGAGCGCAGGTTGACAAGCGGATCTTCCATGCGGCGATTGACCGCGATATCGGGCAGCGGTGCGGATAATTCGGAGGCTTCGCCGCCGTGCCGGATCGCCCAGCGACCGAGCGGCTTGGCGAGCGTGAAAAAGTCCTCGTCCTTCAGAAACAGCGCCTCCGGTGCAAGCAGCGGACGCTCGCGGTCCGCCTTCAGGAATCGGTAGCGCGATTGCGTATCGCCCCAGAAGCGCTTGATCGCGTCTTCAATATCGCCTACCAGAGCCAGCATGGCGTCTTGCGGCAGGTACTGGAACAGCGTCGCCGTTTCTTCAAAAAACAGCGGCAGGTAATATTCGATGCCGGCGGCGGCGATGCCGTGGCCGATGTCCTTGTAGATCGCCGATCTGGACGGATCGCCCTCGAACACTTCGCGCCAGCGGCTGCGAAATGTGGTGCGTGCCGCTTCATCCATCGGGAATTCACGCCCCGGCAGCATGCGCACTTCCCTGACCGGATACAGCGAACGCTGCGTATCGGCATCGAAGGTGCGAATCGTTTCGATGACATCGCCAAACAGATCGATCCGGTAGGGCAGCGTCGATCCCATCGGAAACAGGTCGATCAGGCCGCCGCGCACCGAATATTCGCCCGGTGTCATTACCTGCGACACATGGGTATAGCCAGCCAGCGTGAGCTGGGATTTCAGGCGCGCTTCATCCAGCGTTTCGCCCTGCTTGAAAAAAAACGTGTAGGCGGCAAGGAAGGAGGGCGGTGCCATGCGCAACAGCGCGGTGGTGGCCGGTACGATCAGGACGTCGCACTGGCCGTTCCGGACTTCGTACAGCGTGGCGAGGCGCTCGGACACCAGATCCTGATGCGGCGAGAACGCATCGTAAGGCAGGGTTTCCCAATCGGGCAGCACATGGCAGCGCAACGCCGTTGTTTCCTTGCCACCGAACCAGGTGATCTCGGATCGCAGCCGCTGCGCATCGGTCGCATTGGCGACAATCACCGCCAGCATGCGCCGCTGCGACTTCAGCGCGGCTGCAGCTTGCGCCAGCAGATACGCATCCGCCGAACCGTGCAAGGCGGGCAGTGCGAATCGGTTGCCGGGTTTGGGAAAGGATGTTTTGAGATCGAATGACATCAGGCAACGACATTAAAAAATGTCATGTTGATCAAAACAGGCCGCCTGGGCGCTGCTTGAAGACGAAAATATCCCAGATTATAAACGAAGCCTTCCGGCCCGGCTGTTGTGAGCATTGGTTCCGCTCGCGTCCTGCTGAGGTATCATCCTTCCGACAGCCGGAAAATGGTAATGCCGTTCTCCTGGTGCAATTTCGGGAAATACGTGGCAGTTACTGCAACGGCAAGAACGTGGTGATCCGGATTTCTGTCGGAATCACCATGAATTTGTTGACCATTACCGGCAAGCCCAATCCATGGCGCTACATAATTCAAGAAAACCTTATTGCAGCTTCACATGATGCCATCACGTTATTTTGCCTTGATTCCGGCCGCTGGCGTTGGCGCCAGGATAGGCGCGGACTGCCCGAAGCAATATCTTCCTGTTGCAGGCAAGCTGATGCTGCTGCACGCACTGGACACGTTTGCGGAATCGAAGACGATCCTCCATACCTTTGTCGTGGTCAGTGCGCAGGACGGTTATGTCCGGGATGCCTTGTTGCACTCGCCGCATCTGGCCGAGCGCATCACCGTGTTGTACAACGGCGGCGCAACCCGACGGCAATCGGTGCTCAATGGCCTGCTGGCCATGCGCACCCAGGTCGAGGATGATGACTGGGTACTGGTGCATGATGCGGCGCGCCCCGGATTGACTGGCAGCCTGATTGAAAAACTGGTGCATGCGGTGCAAAACGACGCGGTCGGCGGTTTGCTGGCGCTGCCAGTGGTCGATACGCTGAAAAGCGCCGATGCGGACCAGCGCGTGCTGGCGACCGTACCGCGCGACGGGCTGTGGGCAGCACAAACACCGCAGATGTTCCGTTACGCACTGTTGCACCGGGCGCTGGAGCAGGCAACCGACGCCACCGACGAGGCAAGTGCGGTCGAGGCGCTGGGACTGAGGCCGAAACTGGTCGAGGGCAGCCCGCGCAATTTCAAGGTGACGTTGTCGCATGACCTGCCCATCGCAGAACTGTATTTGAAAGGATCGACATGACTCTTGCGCCGTTCCGGATCGGACAGGGCTATGATTGCCACGCGCTGACGCCCGGACGCCAGCTCATCATCGGCGGCGTGGTGATTCCGCATGCGGCGGGGCTGCTGGGTCATTCGGATGCCGATGTGCTGCTGCACGCAATCACCGATGCCATCATCGGTGCTGCGGGGTTGGGCGATATCGGCCATCATTTCCCCGATACCGATGCACGGTTTGCCGGGGCCGATTCGCGGATGCTGCTAAGAGAGGCAACAGCGCGGGCTGCCGCCGCCGGTTATGCGGTCGGTAATGTAGATGCGACGATCATTGCGCAGGCACCGAAAATGGCACCCCATGTCCAGGCCATGACGGCGAACATCGCCGCCGATCTCGGTGTCGATGCCGGATGCGTGAATATCAAGGCAAAAACCAACGAGAAGCTGGGGTTTCTCGGCCGCGCAGAAGGCATCGCCGCGCAAGCGGCGGCATTGCTCTACCGGATCGGATGATCAAACGCTCAGCTCCAGCACGCGCCGGCTGATATCCAGCGTGACGTCGTGGTGTTCGCCCAGCGTCACCATGTGATGCGATGCCAGTTGCTGCAGCACCGGTTCGATGCTCGCGGCGTCCAGCCCGTAGTCGCAGAGGCGCGTCTTGACGCCCATTCGTTCAAAGAAATCCTGGGTCCGCCGGATCGCGGCATCGATGCGGTTGTCTTCATCGCCGTCGCGCAGGTTCCATATGCGCTCCGCATACTGCAGCAGTTTTGCGCGTTTGGATTCCTTGCGCACGCGTAGCATGCCGGGCAGCACGATCGCCAGCGTTTGCGCATGGTCGAGACCGTACAGTGCAGTCAATTCATGCCCCACCATATGGGTTGCCCAGTCCTGCGGTACACCGGCGCCGATCAGTCCGTTCAGCGCCAGCGTCGCGCACCACATGAGGTTGGCGCGCACCTCGTAGTCGTCCGGTGCGGCAAGCGCTTTCGGGCCTTCCTCGATCAGGGTCAGCAGCAGGGATTCCGCAAAACGGTCCTGTATCGGCGCATTGACCGGATAGGTCATGTATTGCTCCATGATGTGCGCAAATGCATCGACTACACCATTGCCGATCTGGCGCACCGGCAGGGTAAACGTCGTCGATGGATCGAGAATGGCGAATTGCGGAAAGACATGGCGGCTGGAAAAAGCCATCTTCGCCTTCAGCGACTTGCGCGTGACCACCGAGCCGTTATTCATTTCGGAGCCGGTCGCCGGTAGCGTCAGGATCGCGCCGAATGGCAATGCGCCGGTAATATTGCGACCGTGATTTTCCAGAATCTGCCACGGATCGCCGTCAAACCCGACCGCCGCCGCGATGAACTTGGCGCCGTCAATCACGGATCCGCCGCCCACCGCCAGCAGGAAATCCAGTTT
>DATEZO010000008.1:0-35195 GCA_035255485.1 Burkholderiaceae bacterium | reverse complement strand
CGCTCCACCTGGGTCGAGCCGCACGGCACGCAAATGATGATGCGCGGGCTGGGCTTGAACAGCTTGGAGTCGTGCACCATGCGAATGAACTGCTTGAGCATCTGCTCGGTGACCGTGAAATCGGCGATCACGCCATCCTTCATCGGGCGGATCGCCTCGATATTGCCGGGCACCTTGCCCAGCATCTGCTTGGCTTCCTTGCCGACCGCCTGGATGGTTTTCTTGCCATTGGGGCCACCCTGCTGACGAATGGCCACGACCGACGGCTCGTCCAGCACGATGCCCAGGCCGCGCACATAGATCAGCGTATTGGCAGTGCCCAGATCGATCGCCAGGTCGTTAGAAAAATAACTGCGTAAAAATCCAAACATGTAGGGTCCTGATGCGCGACAATGGCGCGCTTAATTTGGTTATATATCGTTGCGACACAGCGTTATGAGGCGCTTATCTCCCGACACGGCAAATGCATGGCAGGAGCGAGCGCAGCGCATGCTGTTCCGGGCAACATCAGCAGCCCTGATTTTGCGGCGGATCAATATCAACGCAGCAAATCAACGGCCCAACATTCTACCTTATAATTTGTCTGAGATTTGCTGATGGAAACTTCAAAAATGCATGCCGGATGTAGCATTTTTCCAAGTTTTTATGAATATAAAAACGCTTTTTGCTATCTTTAACTCATTTATCGTGCGCGGCTTGCCCGCAGCCTTCCGACCATGTCTCTTGTCCTTACCGATGTCAAACGCCTGGCGCACCTGGCGCAACTCGATCTTACCGACGACCAGGCGGCCAAAACGCTGGATCAGCTCAATGGGTTTTTTGCCCTCGTCGAGCAGATGAAGTCGGTCGATACCACCGGCATCGAACCGCTGAATCATCCGATCGCCGCTTTCCACAGCGACCTGGCGCTGCGTCTGCGCGACGATGTGGTGACCGAGCCGGATCGCCGCGCCGAATATCAGCAAGTGGCGCCGGCTACGCAAGACGGCTTGTACCTGGTGCCCAAGGTGATCGAGTAATCCCGCTTGCGCCTGCCTTTGCCCCCGAATCCCCCACAACGCCATGCATACCAAAACCATCAAAGAACTTTCAACGCTGTTGCAAGCCCGACAAGTTTCCGCGGCCGAGCTCGCGCAACGTTATCTGGACCGGGTCGCGCAAAGCGACCTCAACGCATTTCTGCATGTCGATCCCGAGCTGACGCTGCAGCAAGCCGCCGCCGCCGATCGGCGCATCGCGCAAAATGACACGACGCCGCTGACCGGCATTCCGATCGCGCACAAGGATATCTTCGTCACGCGCGGCTGGCGTTCTACCGCCGGCTCGAAGATGCTTGAAAACTACATCAGCCCCTTCGATGCAACTGTTGTCGAACAGTTCAATCATGCCGGCATGGTGACCCTCGGCAAGCTGAACTGTGATGAATTTGCCATGGGTTCGTCCAACGAGAATTCGCATTTCGGCCCGGTAAAAAACCCATGGGACAAGAACGCGATTCCCGGCGGCTCTTCGGGCGGCTCGGCGGCTGCGATTGCCGCGCGCCTCGCGCCCGCCGCGACCGCGACCGACACCGGCGGCTCGATCCGCCAGCCCGCCTCGCTGTGTGGCGTCACCGGTATCAAGCCGACCTACGGCCGCGTCTCGCGCTTCGGCATGATCGCTTTTGCTTCCTCGCTGGATCAGGCCGGCCCGATGGCGAAGACGGCGGAAGACTGCGCCATGCTGCTGAATGCGATGGCCGGATTCGACCCGCGCGATTCAACCAGCCTCGAACGGCCGCAGGAAGATTTCACCCGCGATTTGAACAACAGCCTGCAAGGCTTGAAAATCGGCCTGCCGCGTGAGTATTTCGGCCCCGGCCTTGCCCCGGACGTGGAGCAGGCGATCCGCGCCGCGCTGCGTGAATACGAACAGCTGGGCGCGACGCTGGTCGATATCTCGCTGCCGAAAACCGAATTGTCGATTCCCGTGTACTACGTGATTGCGCCGGCCGAAGCGTCGTCCAATCTGTCGCGCTTTGACGGCGTGCGCTACGGCTATCGTGCCAGCGAATACGACGATCTGTCGGACATGTACCGGAAAACGCGCGCACAAGGCTTCGGCGAAGAAGTCAAGCGCCGCATCCTGGTCGGCGCCTATGTGCTGTCGCACGGTTACTACGACGCCTATTATCTGCAGGCGCAACGGATCCGCCGCCTGATCGCAGACGATTTCCGGCAGGCGTTTACCCAGTGCGATGTGATCATGGGACCGGTCTCGCCTACCGTTGCCTGGGATCTGGGTGACAAGGCGGACGATCCGCTGGCCAATTATCTGGCCGATATCTTTACGCTGTCGACCAGCCTGGCGGGATTGCCCGGCATGTCGATTCCATGCGGTTTCGGCCAGGGCGAGAAGAACGGCGCGCGCCCGGTCGGCCTGCAACTGATCGGCAATTACTTCAATGAGGCAAAATTGCTGAATGTCGCGCATCGGTACCAGCAGGCGACCGACTGGCATCAACGCCAGCCGGCAGCGGCATGAACCGCGCCGGCACGGTGCCGTATGCAGCGCGCGCAGCCGCGCTGGCATGGCTGTGCTGCACGAGCGCGGCAGGGGCGCAGCAGCTGGATGCACGGTTTTCGTGCAGCGCGACGCGCGATGAAGACGGCGAGCGCGTGATCTATGCCGACAGCGGTGAAATGCGCATCGACAAGGAGCGTATCGCCGCCTTCCGCTGGGAATCGTCGCTGTTTCGCAGCACGCACGGTTTCGATTGCAGCATCGACGAGTCCGATAAACCGGTTGCGGAAATCATGGAACAGACCCAAGGCGACGGCTGGCGCGTGCATCTTGCCAATCCGCGCGCGGCGCGCGAACGGCGCGGCTACGATTTCACCGGCAGCCTGAATTGCACGATCCGGCTGGCGCATGACGGCGATATGCTGCACCTCCAGCCGAGCTGTCCGGCGCTGTGCGGGTCGCGCCGGAATTTTTCGGCGCTATCGGTGAACCTGAAAACCGGCGCGTGCCAATACGAAGAATGAACTTTCAATACATTTGCAGGACAGAGTGGCCTGGAACGGCACTCTGTCCCCAACAGATTAGAGCGAATGCAAAAATAGTGAGGCCATCATGCAGTGGGAAGTAGTCATCGGTCTGGAGACGCATGCGCAGCTCACGACCCAATCGAAGATTTTCAGCGGCGCATCGACCCGTTTCGGCGCGGAACCGAATACCCAGGCCTGCCCGGTCGACTTGGCGCTGCCGGGCGTGCTGCCGGTCATGAATCGGGGCGCGGTCGAGCGTGCGATCCAGTTCGGCCTGGCCGTCGGCGCGAAGATTGCGCCGCAGTCGATTTTCGCGCGCAAGAATTATTTCTATCCGGACTTGCCGAAAGGCTACCAGATCAGCCAGTTCGAAATTCCGGTGGTGCAGGGCGGCGCATTGTCGTTCGTGCTGGAACAGGACGGCAAGCCGGAAATCAAAAGTGTGCAGTTGACCCGCGCACACCTGGAAGAAGACGCTGGCAAATCGCTGCACGAGGATTATCACGGCATGACCGGCATCGACCTGAACCGCGCCGGCACGCCGCTGCTGGAAATCGTCACCGAGCCCGACATGCGCAGCGCCGCCGAAGCGGTGGCCTATGCAAAAGCGCTGCATTCACTGGTGGTGTGGCTCGGTATCTGCGACGGCAACATGCAGGAAGGCTCGTTCCGCTGCGACGCTAACGTCTCGGTGCGTCCGGTCGGGCAGCAGGAATACGGTACCCGCTGCGAGATCAAGAATCTGAACTCGTTCCGCTTTCTGGAAGACGCGATCAACTATGAAGTGCGGCGCCAGATCGAATTGATCGAAGACGGTGGCAGAGTGGTGCAGGCGACGCGTCTGTACGATCCGGACAAGCGCGAAACGCGCCAGATGCGCAGCAAGGAAGACGCGCAGGACTACCGCTATTTCCCCGACCCGGACCTGCCGCCGCTGGTGATCGCAAGCGCATGGATCGAACGCGTGAAGGCATCGATGCCGGAGTTGCCGGGCGCGATGCGCGAGCGGTTTGTGCGCGACTACGCTTTGCCGGAATACGACGCGGCGGTACTGACGCAATCGAAAGCCATGGCATCGTATTTCGAAGCGGTGGTGAGCGCCGCAGGCAAGGAGCAGGCCAAGCCCGCCGCCAACTGGTTGATGGGTGATGTCTCGTCCACCCTGAACCGCGAAGGCGTCGATATCGCCGCCGCGCCGGTCAGCGCCGCGCAACTGGCCCTGCTGCTGCAGCGCATCGCCGACGGCACGATTTCCAACAAGATCGCCAAGGAAGTGTTCGGCGCGATGTGGGAGGCGGCCTCGGATCGCGCCACGCTGGCCGATGAGATCATCGAAGCGAAGGGCCTGAAGCAGATTTCCGACAGCGGCGCGCTGGAAAAAATCGTCGATGAGGTGCTGGCGGCGAACGCAAAATCGGTCGAGGAATACCGCGCCGGCAAGGAAAAGGCATTCAATGCGCTGATCGGCCAGGCAATGAAGGCAACCAGGGGCAAGGCCAACCCCGCCCAGCTGACCGAATTGCTGAAGAACAAACTGGCCGCCGCATGAGTGCGGCAGATAGCATGCAATCATGAACGTCATCTTCGCCGGTACGCCCGAATTTGCCGCTGTCGCGCTACAGGCACTGTACGACGCCGGATTCGGCATACCGCTGGTCCTGACCCAGCCCGATCGTCCCGCCGGCCGCGGCATGCAATTGCAGGCATCGCCGGTCAAGCAGTTCGCATTACAGCATGCGATCCCGGTGGCGCAGCCGGCCTCGCTACGGCTCGACGGCAAGTATCCGGATGCCGCGCGGCAGGCGCATGACCTGTTGCGCGCCACGCCGCACGATGTGATGGTAGTCGCCGCCTACGGCCTGATCCTGCCGCGCTCGGTACTCGAGATCCCGCCGCGCGGCTGCATCAATATCCATGCCTCGCTATTGCCGCGCTGGCGCGGTGCTGCGCCGATCCATCGGGCAATCGAAGCAGGCGACGCAGAAACCGGCGTCACCATCATGCAGATGGAAGAAGGGCTGGATACCGGTCCCATGCTGGCGATGGAACGCATCCCGATCGCGCCGGACGATACTACCGGCAACCTGCACGACAAGCTCGCTGCACTAGGCGGCGGGATGATCGTCGAGGCGCTGCGCAGGCTGGAACAGGGCGGCCTGGTTGCCACGCCGCAGCCGGAACACAGCGTCTGCTACGCAGCCAAGATCAGCAAGGAAGAAGCAGCGCTCGATTTTACGCACGGCGCCGCACGGCTGGCACGCAAGATTCGCGCCTTCAATCCGTTCCCCGGCGCAGTCGCCGCGTTCGGCGGCGTCGCCCTCAAGATCTGGGGTGCGCAAGCGCTACCCGATGCCGCACCGGCGGTGCCAGGCCGGATACTTGCGGCAAGCGCGTCAACCGGCGTGCTGGTTGCCTGTGGCGAGGGCACGCTGCGCCTGACGGAATTGCAGAAACCCGGCGGCAAGCGGCTGCCGGCAGCCGAGTTCCTGAAGGGGTTTCCGATGGAAGGCGGCGCTTTCGACTGATTTTTCGCGCTGCCGAGCGGGATTTACCGGTTTATATACTGCATAGTGTATTTTTAAGCTGCCGCAATTTCATTGCGCATATTAATGCATTTTCAAATATACTCCCGCCAGATATGCATCGCGGCGTGATGTTCGCGATGCGCCCACGATGCGCGCATGGAGAGGCGGCGGCAGAGTGGGGGCGAAGCGCCTGCCGGCAGCCAGCGCACCGACGTCAAGCGCCAAGCGTTGCGCCGCCATTGCCCGGCGCTGGCAGCCAGCGCCAGCAGCCGCTTCATGCCATCCGGCACGACATGGGCGATCGATCGAAACGGCTCGGCCGCCGCATTCACGTTACCGATACACAGCGGTATTGCGCCTTCGCGCCCCTCTCTTCATTCCATGATTCCGAGCCGTTGACTGCACTCATCCCGGCTTGACGCCCGTTGCTTGAGTGCGGCAGCGCAAATGTGCTCTTCCCGGCGGCGATTGCCGCAACCGATTAATTTGGAAATGGGAGCTTGACGGCCAAAAATATTACTTATAAAGTATAACAATTATATTTGTTAATTAATTTCAGGAAAGACCCAACCTCTTGCGCAGGCACAGCCAATCATATGAATAAAGACGAACACAAATACTTGAACATCGAACGGATCGGTCACATCGCGAAGGTTGCCATTGCCCGACCGATAAAACGCAATGCGCTGAATGATGAATTGATCGAGGAAATCCGCACCTGTTTCGAAACGCTGCCTGCCGACATCAAGGTAGTGGTGCTGCACTCGGCAGGCGAGCATTTCTGCGCCGGCCTGGACCTGTCTGAAATGCGCGATCGCAGCACTCCTGACAGCATGCATCACTCGCGCATGTGGCATGCCGCGTTCGAGCGCATTGCCTTTGGCCGCGTGCCGGTGATTGCCGTATTGCGCGGGGCGGTGATCGGCGGCGGCCTTGAACTGGCAAGCGCGGCGCATATCCGGGTGGCCGAGGAATCCGCTTTTTATGCATTGCCGGAAGGGCAGCGCGGGCTGTTCGTCGGCGGCGGCGGTTCGGTGCGTATTTCCCGCCTGATTGGCGTTTCGCGCATGACCGACATGCTGCTCACCGGCCGCGTGCTGAAGGCGCAGGAAGGACATGAGGCCGGCATATCGCATTATCTGGTCGGGCCTGGCGAAGGTCTGCAAAAAGCCTTGCAACTGGCGCAACGCGTTGCCGGCAACGCCCCGATGACCAACTACGCCGTACTGCATGTCTTGCCGCGCATCGCCGACCAGACGATCCAGGATGGCATGATTACCGAATCGCTGATGGCCGCGGTGGCGCACAGCGATTCGCAAACCCAGGAACGTCTGAGCGCATTTCTGGACCACAAGATCAATAAGGTACACGCTGGCCCCTAATGGCCTGTACGCAATGTCGATGGCAGGGTGTGTCGGCAATAGGGAGAGACATAACGACGCAAGCGCCATTTTGCCAGGCACGCTAGAGCATCGACATTGAAAAATACGAAGCATGCAAACAAGAAAAATGTCAGGAGACAAGCATGAATGCAGGGCCACAGTACCGCAGCATCCGGTTCGGCGACGATAGCGTCGATGTAACCCAGGACAAGAATGGCAATACCCGTGTCACGACATCCCAGCCGCTGAATGCCTACCCGCCCCGCATGACGGACCGGCTGTTGCACTGGGCCGAACATGCGCCGCAGCGCAGTTTCATGGCGAAGCGCGATGGCACCGGCAACTGGCGGCATATCAGCTATGCCGAGGCGCTGGCGAGCGCCCGGCGTATTGGCCAGGGTTTGCTGAATCGCGGATTATCTCCCGAGCGCCCGGTCGTGATCCTGTCCGATAACGATCTGGAGCACGCAATGCTGGCGCTGGGCTGTCAATATGCCGGCATTCCTTATGCACCGATCTCCCCTGCCTATTCGCTGGTTTCACAGGACTATGACAAGCTCAGGCACGTAGTCGGCACATTGACGCCGGGATTGATATTTGCGTCCAACGGCGAAAAATTCGCGCGCGCAGTACGCGCGGTGGTGCCGGATGATGTGGAGTTTGTTGTAACCGAAGCGCCGCCCTCCGATCGCCAGGCCACGCTTTTTTCCCTGCTCGACAGCACACCGGTTACGGCGGAAATCGATGCTGCGCGGGCATCCACCGGCCCGGATACGATCGCCAAGTTCTTGTTCACGTCGGGTTCAACCAAGCAGCCGAAAGCGGTCATCAACACCGAGCGGATGTTATGCAGCAACCAGCAAATGATCCTGCAATGCTGGCCTTTCCTCGCTGACGAGCCGCCGGTGCTGCTTGACTGGCTGCCCTGGAACCATACTTTCGGAGGCAACCATAATGTCGGAATCACGCTGTACAACGGTGGCACCATGTACATCGACGAGGGCAAGCCCAGCCCCCAACTGATGGGTGCGACGCTGGCAAACCTGCGTGAAATCGCACCTACCATCTATTTCAATGTGCCCAAGGGGTGGGAAGAAATTGCCCGTGCGCTGGAAACCGATGAAAAACTGCGGAACAATTTCCACAGCCGCCTGAAAATGCAGTTTTTTGCCGGTGCGGCATTGGCCCAGCCGGTATGGGACCAGTTGCATGCGATTGCGGAAATAACGTGTGGCGAGCGTATCGTCATGACCTGCGCCATGGGCATGACCGAATCCGCGCCTGGCGCGCTGTATATCCTGCAGCCCAATGTGCGGGCCGGCCAGATCGGCGTACCGGCGCCCGGGCTCGAAATCAAGCTCGCTGTCAGCGGCGACAAGCAGGAATTGCGCTATCGCGGCCCGAATATCACGCCGGGCTACTGGCGGTCGCCGGAACAGACCCGGGAAGCATTCGACGAGGATGGATTTTTCTGTTCCGGCGATGCGGTGAAATGGTTCAATTCCGCCGTGCCGAACCTGGGTTTCATGTTCGACGGCCGCATCGCCGAAGACTTCAAGCTGTGCACGGGCACGTGGGTGAGCGTTGGCCCGTTGCGCTCCCGCGTGGTGCACGAGGGTGCGCCCTACGTGCAGGATGCCATCGTGACCGGCCATGATCGCAATGAAATCGGGCTGATGATTTTGCCCAATATGGAACCGTGCCGCCAGCTGGCCGGCCTCGGTTCGGCCGCTCCTGCCAGCGAAGTGCTGGCGGCGGCGCCGGTGCGCAGCATGTTCCAGAACCTGCTGGACCGGCTGTACGGACAGGGCACCGGTAGCGCGAATCGCGTGACGCGCGCCATCATCCTGGTCGAGGCGCCCTCCATCGATAAAGGGGAAATTACCGACAAGGGCTCGGTCAACCAGCGCGCCATGCTGACTCACCGCGCCGCCTTGGTGGACGCGCTGTACGGCGGCGCCGATGCTGCCATCCTCCATCCTTCACATATCCGGAAATCGTCATGACAAGAAAAGGTTTTTGCTCCAGTTTCAATGATGTATGGATGATCGATGGGGTGCGCACGCCATTGATCGATTATTGCGGCGTCTTCAGTGGGCTGTCACCCACCGATATGGGCATCAAGGTGGCGCGCGAAGTGCTCAAGCGCACCGATGTGCCGGCTGCCGACATCGGTTCGGTCATTGCCGGCAACATGGCGCCGGGCGACGTCGATCAGTATTTCCTGCCGCGGCTGATCGGCATGTATGCCGGCGTGCCGCTGGAAGTGCCGGCGATCATGGTGCAGCGCATCTGCGGCACCGGGTTCGAGCTGTTCCGGCAGGCTGGCGAGCAAATTGCCAGCGGCGCCGCCGATGCTGCGCTGGTAGTCGGCACGGAATCGATGACGCGCAACCCGATTGCCGCATTCACGCATCGTACCGGCTTCAAGCTCGGTGCGCCGGTGGAATTCAAGGATTTCATGTGGGAAGCACTGCTTGACCCGGCGCCTGGCATCTCGATGATCCAGACTGCTGAAAACCTGGCGAAAAAATACGATATCACGCGTGACGCGGTAGATGAATTCGCCGCGCGCTCCTTCGAATGTGCAGTGCGCGCGCAGCAGGAAGGATTCCATGCCGGTGAGATCGTGCCGGTCATCAACGAGCAATTCGAGCTGGCCGGTTACCGGACGCGTAGCATCAGGTTGCCAGGCAAGGCGTCCGAAGCCGCGCAGGATACGCACCCGCGCATATCGCCGGTGGAGGTGCTGGCGAAACTGCGCCCCGTCTATCCGGGCGGAGTCCAGACCGGCGGCAACAGTTCGGCGCTGGTCGATGGCGCGGCGGCGGCGGTCATCACTTCGGGCGCCTATGTAAAAAATCGAGGATGCAAGCCGCTGGCGCGAATAGTCGCCGTTGCTGCCATCGGCGTGCCGCCGGAAATCATGGGGATCGGGCCGGCGCCGGCGATCCGCCTGCTGCTGGAGCAGGCGGGACTCACGCTGGATGACATCGGACGGTTTGAAATCAATGAAGCCCAAAGTGCGCAGACGATTGCAGTCGAGCGCGAGCTTGGCCTCGATCGTTCCAGGCTGAATGTCAACGGCGGTGCCATTGCCATTGGCCATCCGCTGGCCGCTACCGGCGTAAGGCTGACGATTACCGTTGCCCGCGAAATTCGCCGGTGCGGTTTGCGCTACGGCATTTCCTCCGCATGTGTCGGCGGTGGGCAAGGCATTGCCGTGCTGGTTGAAAATCCGGCAGCGCAATATTAATCCGGCACGATGAAATATAGGCAGGACCCGCATTCTTCGCGTCGGCGTGATTGCGCACAAGCCGCCGCTGGTCGATACCTTGCGCATAAAAATGGAGACAATAATGAAAACGATATTCCGCACGACCATGCTGGCGGCCACCTTGCTGTTCATGGCAAATCAGGTGCACGCTGAACTCACGATTGGCATCAGCCTGCCGCTGACCGGCCCCGCATCCGGCCTGGGCATCCCATCCAAGAATGGACTGGCCTTCTGGCCGGAGACAATCGGCGGGGAAAAAGTCAGGCTGATCGTGATGGACGATGCGACCGACCCGACGCAAGCCAACAAGAATGCGCGCAAATTCACTTCCGAGGACAAGGTCGATGTGATCATCGGCTCGGTGGCGACACCCGCCGCCATCGCCATTTCCAGTGTGGCCGAAGAAACGCAGACGGTGCAACTTTCGCTATCGCCGGTGGAACTGCCGGAAGGCAAAGGCGGCTGGACTTTCCGTCTGCCGCAGTCGATGCCAGTCATGGCAACCGGTGTTGTCAAACACATGAAATCCCTTGGCGTGAAGAATTTCGGATTTCTCGGCTACGCTGATGCCTACGGTGAAAGCTGGTTCAAGGACTCCACGCGGTTGGCCAAGGATTTCGGCATCCAGTTGAAAGTAGCCGAACGCTTTGCGCGCGCCGACACCAGCGTCACGGGGCAAGCCCTCAAGATCGTTGCCAGTAATCCTGATGCAATTCTTATTGCCGCATCCGGCAGTGGCGCCGCACTGCCGCATAAAACCCTGATTGAGCGCGGTTACAAGGGCAAGATCTATCAGACACACGGCGCCGCATCGCGCGACCTGATCCGGCTTGGCGGCAAGGATGTGGAAGGCAGTTTTGTCATATCAGGCCTGGCCGTATTGCCCGAAGCTTTGCCCGACAGCCATCCCTCCAAAAAAATCGCGGTCAGTTTTGTCGAGAATTACGAAAAAATGTATGGCGCCAATACCCGCAATCAATTCGCGGCGACGATCTTTGACGCGCAAATCATCCTGCAACGGGTGGTGCCGGAAGCGCTCAAGAAGGGCAAGCCCGGCACCCCGGCGTTTCGCACTGCGCTTAAGGATGCTCTCGAAAATACCGGCAACATCACAATTACGCAGGGGGTGATCCATTTCACGCCGTCGGATCATTTTGGCCTGGGTTCAAATTCGCGCATGATGCTGACCATCGAAAACGGCAACTGGAAATCCGCCGACCTGCGCTGACAATCTGCATGGGAGGGAATCAGCAAGTACGTGCCTTGCGTCCTGGTTGGTTAAGCCTCCTTGCCTTCGCAAGGCGTGATTGCCTTGCACGGTATCCGCATGCATTCATCTCTTATCGATTGATCAAAACCATGCTGTCATACACACCGCCGCTCAAGGATATGCAGTTTGTCATGGCCGACCTGCTGGAGGCACCTGCCGTATTCAACGCCATGCCTGCCTTTGCATATGTCGATGCCGAATTGATTCGGCAAGTGAGCGAACAGGCGGGTCGCTTTGCGTCCGGCATTCTGTTTCCGCTCAATGCCACAGGCGACCGCATCGGTTGCATCCATGAGAATGGCGCAGTGCGCACGCCGCCTGGTTTCGCCGACGCCTATCGACAATTTTGCTCAGCGGGCTGGCCGGCCCTGGCATGTGCGCCGGAGCACGGCGGCCAGGGGTTGCCGCACGTGCTCAATTGTGGATTGTTTGAAATGCTGAGTGCGGCCAACCATGGCTGGACCATGTATGCCGGGTTGCTGCACGGCGCCTACACCTGCCTGGCCCGGCATGCCGGCAAAGAACTTCAGGCACGCTATCTGTCGCAACTTGTCAGTGGCGAATGGTTGGCCACGATGTGCCTGACCGAGCCGCATGCAGGCAGCGATCTCGGACTGCTGCGCAGCAAGGCACTACCGGTCGAGGATGGCAGTTTCCGCATCACGGGCAACAAGATTTTCATTTCCGGCGGCGATCAGGATATGACATCCAATATCGTGCATCTGGTGCTGGCGCGCCTGCCGGATGCGCCAGCCGGCAGCCGTGGCATTTCACTGTTTCTGGCGCCGAAATTCCTGCCGGATGGCGCTCGCAATGCGATTTCCTGCACCGGTATCGAACACAAGATGGGGATTCACGGCAGCGCCACCTGCGCCATGCAGTTTGACGGCGCGACCGGCTGGCTGGTCGGAGAAGCACACCGCGGGTTGAATGCCATGTTCGTGATGATGAATGCGGCACGACTGCATGTCGGACTTCAGGGGCTGGGCATTGCCGAGACGGCGTATCAAAATGCGCTTGCGTATGCGAGGGAACGGGTGCAGATGAAGGCCATCAACCGTCCGGTCGAGCGCCGACACGAGGCAGCCGATCCGATTGCGATGCATCCGGCCGTGCAGCGGCTGTTGATGACGCAGCGCGCCTGTGTCGAAGGCGGTCGCATGCTCGCCTACTGGGCCGGATTGCAGCTCGATATCGCCGAACATCATCCGGATGCAGGGATACGCCGCGATGCGCACGAGCAGGTCGGTTTGATCACGCCGATCGTCAAGGCCATGCTGACCGAGCAGGGCTTCCTGGGCGCGAGCCAGGCGCTGCAGGTGTTTGGCGGTCACGGCTTCATTTGCGAGACCGGTATTGAACAGTATGTGCGCGATGCCCGTGTGACGATGATTTATGAGGGTACTAATGAAATCCAGGCAATCGATCTGCTGATGCGCAAGGTGCTCGGCGATGGCGGCGAGCGACTGGAGAACTTTCTCGCGCAAGTTGAACAGACCGTGCTGCCGGAGCAGGTCGGCGAGCTGGCCGAGCATGCCGGCGCGCTTGCTGCCCTGGTGCAGGGAATCAGGCGGGTCGTGCCGGCCATTGCCGCAGCCGGCGTCGACGATCCGCAAGCGCCTTTCCGGATAGCGGGAGAAATGCTGCGCCTGATCGGCCATTGCGCGCTTGCCTGGCTGTGGTTGCGGGCAGCGCGGGCAGCCACGGTGCGGCTGACCCGGGATCCTGTGTTCTACGGTGAGAAGCGGCAAACGGCATGTTACTATTTCGGCTTTTTATTGCCCGAAGTACAGCAGTTATTCGGTGTAATTGACGGGTGCCTGCGACGCCGTGATGGCGCACTGCCCCTCTTTCCTTTCCATTCCTGAACAAGAATGCCATCCAATCTCCTGGCAAAATCCGCACAGCGTGCGGCGGAATCACCCCTGGATCAAAGCAAGCTGTTTGATCTGGCGGGTTACAACCTGCGCCAGGCTTACATACTCAAGATCACCCCGCTATTCCACAAGCGCATGGCTAAATACCAGTTGCGCCCGGTGGATTACACGGTGCTGACGCTGCTTCGGTTGAATCCGAATATCAACCAGAAACGCCTGGCGCATGCAATCAACGTTTCTCCTCCCAATCTGGCAACCTTGCTGGATCGGCTGGAACAGCGCAAGCTGCTGCTGCGCCAGCGTAATCCGATGGACAAGCGGTCCCAGGTCCTGGTACTCACTCCCGAAGGCGAGCGGCTGTGCGCCAAGGCAGAAAAAGCGGTAAACGAAATAGATCATGAGGCGACCTCCACTCTGACAGAGGCAGAACGCGCCGAACTCATCCGGTTGTTGCAAAAAATGTTCATGCCCCAGCCCTGATGAGAAGAACCGGCAGGATGCGGCTGGACCACCTCCGAATAATTACGCAACCCGCATCACGGCGTAATGCTCACGATGCGCGCGTGGATATGAGACGACAGGCTGAGATCGAAGCGTCCGCCGGATGGCAGCGCACGGATGTCAAGCGTTGCGCTGCCCTTGCTCAGCTCGCTGGCAACCAGCGTTTTCGTGCCGTCCGGCGCGACATGGACAATCGATAGAAACGGTTCGGCCTCTGCATTCCACGTCACCGATAGGCAGTGATTCCGCACTTTCGAGCTGACTCCGCCTGCCGTCGCCTGTGTCGCGCCGGAGGCCGCCGGCCGCTGCGCCTGCGACGGCTGCCGCATTATCTGCGGCTGCTTGTTACGCAGGATTTCCACGGAGTCGATCTGGCCCGGATTCGGCAGGCTCACCGAGAAATGGCGCAGATCGTCGGCGCCATCCGCCACGCTCACCGGCTCGAACGGCAGCTCGATAGTCTGGCCGCTGACTGTGTGCAAGCGCAGCATATGTGCATGTTTGCCGGCGGGCGGCGCAACCAGGCTGGTCGAGGTCGCCAGCGCCGGGTGCAGCAGGACGCCTTGCGGGCCGATTTCGCCGGAAATGGTCAGATAGCCATCGGCCGCCGTGCCCAGCGTAATGGGTTGCGGAACGGCCGTAGTGCGGGCTTCTGCGAACTTCTGGATCAGATTGTAGTTGTAGTCGGAGAACCAGGAGCCGGCGCAATAGCCCATTAAATCCTTCATGCCGGTATTGTTTGCCAGCACCGGCCGGCTCAGCATGCCCAGTTGCGTATCGCTGTACAAGCTGTTGTAGATCGCTTGCGGCCCCAGTCCGCCACCGGAATACGGATAAGCCGGATCGACGCCGCCAGCGTTGCCGCAGGGCGCATGATTCAGGGAATGGTTGTGCCCGATCTCATGCACCATGATGGCTTGCCATTGCACCCAGTCATAACTGAATGGATCGCCTTGCGGCGCGCGCGCAGCCCAGTCCAGGCCAATGGCAGACACATTGGCGACGCCGGCGGAAGCCATGCTGTTGACGTAGCCGAGCCCGGCAATGAAACTGGAAGGCAAGGGATTGTAATTCGGCGCAAAACCGTAATAAAAACGGGTCGGAGCCTCCACTTGGCGCTGCTGTTCGAGCTGCGCCAGGGCGGCGCTCCACCAGCCGGAAGAAGTCATGCTCCCTGCAGAATCGGCAATCGTCAGCGGCGCGCGAGCTTCCACCACGATATCGTCGGCAGCATACGGATAAATGCGCTGCAGTGTCTGTTTTACACTTGCGATCGGGGGCAATATTCCGGTTACCCCGTTTACAGTCAGCGGCACCAGCACCAGGTGCAGGCGCGTCGCGGCGCCGACCCTGGGTGCGGCCGACTGCGAAGCGACAGGAACCCCATTCAGCGCACTGTCGATGCGGACCCTGATGCCAGGCTGGACCCAGCTGCCCGGCAGCACGGCATTGAAGGTGCTGGCCAGATCGTAGATATCCTGGGTTGAGGGCAGCATGGCCGGCCCGCTCATCGGCAGTACGCCCAACGGCATGCCGTTCAGCGTGGCGCTGAGGTTGACATTCAGGTTGCCGACCGCGCCATTCGTCGCCAGGATGGCTGCCCGCACCAGCGCAGGACGCCCCGGCGTCAGGCGCAGGCTGGTATCGTTGGTGTTCTTGTCGAACACCTGGACGAAATCCACGCCAGCCACGGTCGCCGTGGCGATGCTGCCGCCAGCCGACCCCGCAAGCGTTTCCGGCGTTACGGAAAACGTGCCGGAACTGGTCACTTGTTCATAGGGACTGAGAAAGCCGAGAACACCCGAAGCGGCATTCGCTGGCACCGTGAATGTCAGGGAAGTGTCAGATTGCGTCTGTACCGAAACCGTAACGCCGTTGGCGAACTGCACGGTATTGACCGCCGCCAATCCATTGCCGCTGATCGTCACGCTGGTTCCGGCAGTCCCTGTCTGGGGCGTAATTGCGGCAATGGATATCGGCACATAGACATTGATCTGATACGCGGTGGGCGTTGATGCATTTCCCACCATCAGCGTCAACACCCCGGACAATGCCTGGTCGGGCATTTTCAACGTCGTGGCAGTGGCCGAATGACTGACCACTTGCAAACTGATGCTGCCGAGCTGATAGCCGGTCACGCGGTCGAGATTGATACCCTTGATCGTGAACTCGGTGCCTACTGGCACATTGGCCGCGAGAATTTCAGTTACTGCCGGCGGCGCCGCCGCCGTTGAAGTAGAACCGGAAGATCCGCCGCCGCAACCCACGAGACCGAGAACAGCGCATATCAATACCAGCGCGAAGAGGTAAGCATTTCTTCTTTTCATTCCGACATTCTTTTATCGATCGACAAAACCTTCCCGGAAGCAAACTCCGGAGGATGCGGATGTTGACCAAAATCATCATCGGTGGTTGCATGAACGCCAGAAAATATTTACGCATGGCATCAATACTTGCCGGGGTGACTCGGAATATGTGCGGCATCGTTATGAAACCGACATGATTGCAACAACAGCGCAACACGCGCCGCGCTTGTTTTTGCAATGGGGCGAGAATATGACGTCGTGCATTTCATGCCGCGGGTGTTCGTGGAAATGCCGAAAGTGTCAAGAAAACAAGGGGAAGGTATTTTGATCTGCCAAGTGCAGCATTTCCATACAGGGATTACTTCATATTCACAAGGCAGATAACACATATGGCCAATCAAAATTGGTTTAATAACTTTCGCCTCTCTATACTTGCACCTGTCTCCTCCATGTCTCCTCCTTGATATGGATTCAAGCCCGCTATCGCAGCGGGCTTTTTTTTGCCCGGCCACTACCGCGACTGTGTGTTCCGGGTTTCCTCCGGCTTCCCCCGAATCATCGATGTGACGTATAATTTTCATGCGCCGATTTGATTGAAAGGTCAAACCCAGCTTGCGGGCGCCGGGGGTCAAGCCCATACAAATACTGCTAAAGCGGATGTCATCTCACCCGGCTCCGCATCCGCAGCCGGGTTTTTTTATATTTTTTAATTTTTGAGTAATTCCGCATTGATCGTGCCGATGAATGGCGCTTTGTAATTGGCATGATCGATGCGGAATTGCTCAAGTATTGCAGGGACGGATTCATGGGCGCCACAGCGCGCCGGATGACTCTGCCCCAAGCCACTGCGAGAGTAACCATGAAACGCGACGCCATCTCCGCCACCGAAACGCTCCTGCGCGATCTGCTATCTCGCCGCATCCTGATCCTGGATGGCGCGATGGGTACCATGATCCAGCAATACAAACTGACGGAAGAGGATTATCGCGGCACCCGTTTCGCCGATTTTTCCGTGCCGGGCAAGCAACTGTTCGTCAAAGGCAATAATGAATTGCTCACACTGACACAGCCGCACGTCATTCGCGAGATCCATGAAAAATACCTGGCTGCCGGCGCCGACCTGATCGAGACCAACACTTTCGGCGCGACCAGCGTGGCGCAAGACGATTACCAGATGGCGCATCTGGCCCATGAGATGAATGTCGAAGCCGCGAAAATCGCGCGTGCTGCCTGCGACAAGTATTCGACCCCCGACAAGCCGCGCTTCGTGGTTGGCGCGCTCGGCCCGACCCCGAAGACCGCGTCGATTTCGCCGGATGTCAACGACCCGGCGGCGCGCAACATTACGTTCGACCAATTGGCCGCCGCGTATCTGGAACAGGCGCGCGGCCTGGTCGAGGGCGGAGCCGATGTGCTGCTGGTCGAGACCGTTTTCGACACGCTCAACTGCAAGGCGGCGCTGTTTGCCATTGACACTTTTTTTGAGGAATCGGGCCGCCGCCTGCCGATCATGATTTCCGGCACCGTCACCGATGCGTCGGGGCGCATCCTGTCCGGCCAGACCGTGCCGGCGTTCTGGCATTCGGTGCGGCATGCAAAACCGCTGACCATCGGCCTGAACTGCGCACTGGGTGCGGCGCTGATGCGTCCGTATGCGGAAGAACTGGCAAAGATCGCCGATACCTTCGTCTGCATCTATCCGAATGCCGGCTTGCCGAATCCCATGTCGGATACCGGTTTCGACGAGACGCCGGATGTCACTTCATCGCTCTTGAGAGACTTTGCCGAAAGTGGCTTCGTCAACATCGCCGGCGGCTGCTGCGGCACCACGCCAGCCCATATCAAGGCGATTGCGGATGTGGTCGGCGCGATCGCGCCGCGCCAGCCGGCGGCATCGACGCACGCAATGAAGTTGTCGGGGCTGGAGCCCTTCATCGTCGACGACAGCTCCCTGTTCGTGAATGTCGGCGAGCGCACCAACGTCACCGGCTCGAAAGCGTTTGCGCGCATGATCCTGAACGAGCAATACGATGACGCCTTGTCGGTGGCGCGCCAGCAGGTGGAAAACGGCGCGCAGATCATCGACATCAACATGGATGAAGCGATGCTCGATTCGGTCGCGGCGATGACGCGCTTCCTGAACCTGATCGCCGCCGAACCGGATATCGCAAGAGTGCCGATCATGATCGACTCGTCGAAATGGTCGGTGCTGGAAGCGGGCCTGAAATGCGTGCAGGGCAAGGCGGTCGTGAATTCGATTTCGATGAAGGAGGGCGAAGAGGAATTCCTGCGCCAGGCGACATTGTGCAAACGCTACGGCGCAGCCGTGATCGTGATGGCTTTCGACAAGCAGGGCCAGGCCGACACCCTCGAGCGCAAGATCGAGATCTGCGCGCACGCTTATCGGCTGCTGACGGAAAACGTCGGTTTTCCGCCGGAAGACATCATCTTCGATCCGAATATTTTTGCGATCGCGACCGGCATCGAAGAGCACAATAATTACGCAGTCGATTTCATCAACGCGACACGCTGGATCAGGGAAAACCTGCCGCATGCGAAAGTCAGCGGCGGCGTCTCGAATGTCAGTTTCAGCTTTCGCGGCAACGATCCGGCGCGCGAAGCGATCCACACGGTATTCCTGTATCACGCGATCCAGGCCGGCCTGACGATGGGCATCGTCAACGCCGGCATGGTCGGCGTGTACGACGATCTCGCGCCGGAACTGCGCGAACGGGCCGAGGACGTGGTGCTGAATCGCCGGCCGGACGCCACCGAACGCATGATCGAGTTCGCAGCGACCCTCAAGGCAGACGGCAGGAAAGCGGAAGAAACGCTGGAATGGCGCGCCGAGCCGGTCAGCAAGCGACTGTCGCACGCACTGGTGCACGGCATCACGCAATGGATCGTCGAGGATACCGAGGAAGCGCGGCAACAGATCATGCAGGCCGGCGGACGCCCGATCCAGGTGATCGAGGGTCCGCTGATGGATGGCATGAATATCGTCGGCGACCTGTTCGGCCAGGGCAAGATGTTCTTGCCGCAGGTGGTGAAATCGGCGCGCGTGATGAAGCAGGCGGTCGCGCATCTGATTCCGTTCATTGAGGAAGAAAAAAAGCGCAGCGGCGATCACAAGCCGAAAGGCAAGATCGTCGTGGCGACCGTCAAGGGCGACGTGCACGATATCGGCAAGAATATCGTGTCAGTGGTCCTGCAATGCAATAACTTTGAAGTGGTGAACATGGGTGTGATGGTGCCGTGTTCGGAAATCCTGGCCAGGGCCAAGGCCGAGAACGCCGACATCATCGGATTAAGCGGCCTGATCACGCCTTCGCTGGAAGAGATGGCGCATGTGGCGAAAGAGATGCAGCGCGATCCGCATTTCCGGATGCTGAAGATTCCGCTCCTGATCGGCGGCGCGACTACCAGCCGCGCGCATACCGCGGTAAAAATCGCGCAGAATTACGAAGGGCCGGTCGTGTATGTGCCGGATGCATCGCGTTCGGTGTCGGTGGCGCAGTCGCTCCTGACGCCGGAGCAGCGCGACCAGTATCTGGGCGAGATCGCCGCGGATTACCAGCGCATCCGGACCCAGCATGCCAACAAGAAAACCGCGCCGATGCTGTCGCTGGCGGCAGCGCGCGCCAACAAGATGCAGCTCGACTTCAGTGGCCGGTTCGCGCCGGTCAAGCCGAAATTCATCGGCCGCCGCGTGTTCAGGAATGTGGATCTGGGAACGCTGGCGCAGTACATCGACTGGGGACCGTTGTTCCAGACCTGGGATCTGGCCGGCGCGTTTCCGGCCATTCTGACCGATCCGGTAGTCGGCGAGGCGGCGGCGAAAGTCTATGAGGAAGGCCAGGCGATGCTGAAGAAAGTGATCGAGGGCCGCTGGCTGACCGCCAACGGTGCGATCGCCCTGTTGCCCGCCAATAGCGTCAATGATGACGACATCGAAATCTATACCGATGAAACCCGCTCGCAGGTAGCCTTCACGTATTACGGCGTGCGCCAGCAGACCGAGAAGCCGGTGATCGACGGCGTGGCCCGCCCGAACCAGTGCCTGGCCGACTTCATCGCGCCGAAATCATCCGGCATCGCGGACTACATCGGCCTGTTCGCGGTGACCGCCGGCATCGGCATCGAAAAGCACGAGCAGCGCTTCGAGGCCGAACACGACGATTATGCATCGATCATGCTGAAGTCGCTGGCGGATCGCCTGGCCGAAGCGTTTGCCGAGCATCTGCACGAACGCGTGCGCAAGGATCTATGGGGCTATGCGGCGGGCGAACAACTCGACAGCAGCGCGCTGATCAAGGAAGCGTACACCGGCATCCGGCCCGCACCTGGCTATCCGGCCTGTCCGGAGCATACGGTCAAGGGCGATCTGTTCCGGCTGCTGGAATGCGACGAGATCGGCATGCGGGTGACCGAGTCGTTCGCGATGTTCCCGGGCGCCTCGGTATCGGGCTTTTATTTCGCACACCCGGCATCGAAGTACTTCAGCGTCGGCAAGATCGGCGAAGACCAGCTGGCCGACATGGCGGCGCGGCGCGGCGTATCGAAGGAAGATGCGGAACGTTGGCTGGCGCCGAATCTGGCCTGAGCTGCGTGCAGCCGCGCCGCTGGTTTTTTTACTGCAGTTGTCGCGAGCGGCGGGCAATCTCGTCGCTCCATTCATATGCGGCGATGCCGATCTGGCACAGATCGTCGGCAGACAGGCCCAGCTTGTCCAGGATGGACAAGAGCTGGGGACTGGCTTCCTCGAGGTTCTCCATGCATTCCGCCAGACTTAGCATGTCGCCATGCAATCCCTTGCGCGACAGCAGCGCATCGACGACGTCGTCGACTACCGGAATCTGTTTCAGGATTTCTTCCATCGGCAGACTGAATAGCGTATCCAGCATCGACATGATGCCAACGGTAAACGCTATATCGGCCATGCCGCGATTGCCTGCGTAGAGTTTTTGCGCCATTAATTCCAGCATCTTGCCGCGCGCAGCCGCCAGCGTCAGCAATGGCGTCATGCTGTGCCCTTTTTTGCAAGGTTCCGCATACAGCATGATTTGCAGCCAGCGCTGCAACTGGTTGCGGCCGAACACCATCAGTGCCTGGCTGAGAGAGTTGATGCGGCGCGGGACGCCAACCGCCGGCGTATTCACCAGTCGCAGCAGATTGATGCCGAGCGTCACATCCTGCTTGATCACCTTTTCAATCTCGGTGTCATCCGTATCGAGCATGATCAGGGACAGCAATTGCATGATCGCGATTTGCGAAGGCGACAGCTTCCGACCGGTCAGGATCAGCGGCTTGGCAAAATAATACCCTTGGAAAAAATCGAATCCGAGGTCCAGGCAGAGCTTGAATTGTTCCTGCGTTTCCACTTTTTCCGCCAGCAGCTTTTTGCCTTGAAGCTTGAAGCGCGGTGTTAGCGTCAGCAACGCACTCAATGGCATGTCACGCAGATCGAGCTTGATGATTTCCACCAGCGGCAATAGCTGCCGTACGTCTTCCGAATCGACAATCACGTCATCCAGTGCAAAACGGTATCCGGCGCGGGTCAGTTCTTCGACGCGCGCCAGGAGCTCCGGCGTTGCCTTTACCGTTTCCACGATTTCCAGGATGACTTTGTCGCGCGGCAGGAAATGGAAAATGTCGCTCATGAGTACCGCGTCATCGACATTCACGAAGCCGATCGAATCACCGATCACCTTGTCCATGCCGAGCTGGGATGCATGCGCGATGACGGCGGCAGTGGCGGACAGATCGCTGGTGATATTCGCCGGGCCACCGGCGGCGCCGCGAAACAGCAATTCATAAGCGATCAGTTGCTGATCACGGTCCAGGATCGGTTGCCGCGCCAAGAAAAATTCCCTGACATGCAATCTTGGGGCAGATGTGTCGGCAGTGGCGGCAGCGCTCATGGGAATGTTTTTGTCATGGTAAGGTTATTGAAGCGCCTGGTTCAATATTCGATCTGTTGGCATTACGTAAAGTATGATTACTTTAGCGCATTATTGTTTCCATATGTCAATTTTTTGCTTGGATATCTTGCTGTCGCCGACGAACAGCTCGATGTCTGCCGCAACCCCTATTTATTGGCTTGCCATCGAACATTATGCGGGAGTATAGTAAAAAAACGCCGTAATTCGCAACAAAACAGGGGCGTTTTAAAAATACAGCAGGCTGTATATGATTACGCCCGAAGCTGGTCCGGCACCGGCGGCAACGGCATGCCATCCACGAATACTTTCATTTCTCCACTTGCAAACTGGATCCAAGGTTCGTTCGTGGTAAGCGGCTGTGTCACGATGATTGCAACGCGATCGTCCGGTGTGGTCACTTGCGAAAAATCGACCATGACATCTTCATCCGACAACCTGGCAGTCGGAAACGGATGCTTGCGCACAATGTAATACAGCGCTGTCGAGCAATGGGTAAACAATGCCGATCCGTCCGACAGCATCATGTTGAACGGACCATAGGCGCTGATGTCGCGCGCCAGTTCCTGCAGTGCTGCGGTCAGCGCTGGCAATGCGGGCGGTCGGTCGCCAAAGCGCTGCCGCAATTGTTGCAGCACATGGCAAAACGCCCATTCGCTGTCAGTGTTGCCGACAGGATGGTAGGGTCCGTCCAGTGGCGGTGCAAAGTTTTTCAGGTCGCCATTGTGGGCGAATACCCAATACCGGCCCCACAATTCGCGCACGAAGGGGTGGCAATTTTCCAGCGCAATGCGGCCTTGAGTCGCTTTGCGAATATGCGCAATGACATTTTTCGATTTGATTGGGCAACGCTTGATCAGATCGGCGATCGGTGACGCGACGGCGGCCTGGTAATCCACGAAATGACGCACGCCCGCGCCTTCGAAAAAGGCGATGCCCCAGCCGTCATTGTGCGTGTCGGTACGGCCGCCGCGTGTGACAAACCCGGTGAAACTGAACACGATATCGGTAGGAACGTTGCAATTCATTCCGAGAAGCTGGCACATGGCTTTAATAAAAGGCTATCAAGATGAAAACATACCATGGTGCGCGGCCACTTGGCCGGCTTTTCTCATGCATTATCCCGGCAAGATTTCCTGCAGGGAATGACGCGGCGGATAATTACATTTTTGGGCAGGATACGTCTGCCGGTAGCATCCGCATGGGAGTCGTGCCACGGCTAATGGGTGCTGGATGCGAAACAGCGATGCAGTACATAGTTTAACCTTGCGGGAAACCTCTTGTAATACAGGTTTCGACATCGATTACGACGTCATTGATTGTGGCGGATATGCAGATGCTGCCAATGCGCTGCATCTGAGTCAATTCACCGTCAGCTGCACCATTTCCAGGCTGCAGGAACAGTTGAGTGTAGCGCTACTGAGAATCGAGGGCCGCAAGGCAATTCTCACGCCTGAAGGGCGTATTTTGCTGGAGCGGTTGCGCCATATGCTTAAGGGGGCAATCGAACTGGAAACATTTGCCCAAAATCTTGGACGGGGGTGGGGTGAAGAGGTGCAGCTGGTATTCAATCAAAATTTCCCTACCGGGATATTGATGCAGGCGTTGAATAAGTTCGCCATGCTTGGCAATGGGATTGCACATGTTCACCTGTGTGAGGTAGCGATGCTGAAGGCGGATGACGTTCTGCGCGATCTTAACGTCGGTCTGGCAATCAGCGACAGCGTACCGCTCGGTTTTTTCGGTGAACCACTGCTGGAAATCGAATCCATTCCGGTAGCGCATCCGGAGCATCCGTTGATGCTGCTTGGCCGGAATGGTAATGAAACTGAACAGATGTTCGCCGATGAATTTGCGCATCCGCGGCATCGAAATCAATTGCTGTGTAACCAGCCCGACCCAGGGAATCCGACTTTTGCTGATCAATGAGCGATGTCAAATGCCCGGCGTCATGCCCGGTTACGATCAGAAATATTCAAATCGCCAGGGCACACGGTTTACCGATCGTCAGCATGACACGTTACGGACTTTATTTTGCACCCGCTCCGGATTCGCCCTGGTGGAGGGCAGGGTGCCGCTGGCTGGGGCGCGACGCGCTCGATAATACGGAAATCCCACAACCGGGCAATGGCGGTATTCCGCATCTGCTACTGGCGAAACTGACTTCCGATGCGCGCCGTTATGGCTTTCATGCGACGCTCAAGGCGCCCTTCCGCCTGAACAATGGATTCACCGAATCGAGCCTGCTGTCCATGGCCCAGGCATTTTGCGCACAACAAGGGCCGATTGCGCTAAAGGATGTGCAGGTGCGGCCGCTGGAGAATTTTCTTGCCCTGTGCGCAGCCGGGCCAGAGGATGCGATCGGCACGCTGGCGGCGCACTGCCTCGATTATTTCGACCTGCTGCGCGCGCCATCAGCCCCGGAGGATCTGGCGAAATACCGGTGCCAGCCATTGACCGGGCGGCAGAAAGCATTGCTGGAACGCTGGGGTTATCCACGTGTGGAAGAGGAATTCCGGTTTCACATGACATTGACTGACGGGCTGGCGCACATCGACTGGCAAACTGCTGATACGGTCCTTGCGGCGGCCAACGCGCATTTTGCACCGGTACGCAGATCGGTGCCGCTGGTGATCGATGCACTCACGCTATTTCGCGAAGACCAGCCCGGCGCGCTGTTTTCGATCTGGCGCCGCTTTCCTTTCGAGGCAGCGGCAAATCATTCCGCCTTGCCCGCCAGCGGTCGCCTTTTCTACCTGGTTGGCGCTTCCGGCTCGGGTAAGGATACCTTGCTGCAGTGGGTCAGGGAACGTCTGCCGGCCAGCGCAAGGATCGTGTTTGCCCAGCGCACCATCACCCGGCCGGCGCATGCCTCCGAAACGCACGAGCCAATCGATACGGCTGCTTTCCTGCGGCTTGCGGCAACAGGTCATTTCGCAATGCAATGGCAGGCCAATGATCTCTGGTATGGCGTTCGGCGCGGAATCGAAGCCGACCTGAAGGCCGGGCGCGATGTGATCGTCAACGGCTCGCGCGAATATCTTCCGCGACTGCGCAAATTATTTCCCGATGCGCAAGTGATCTGGGTACAGGCGGAGGCAACCCTGATATGCGGCCGGATTGCGCAGCGCGGACGTGAAACCGGTGCCGCGATGCACCGGCGCATCGAGCGTATTGCACAGTTCCCGCCGCTGCAGGACGGGCGGGTCATCCGGCTCGATAATAACGGCCCGATCGAAGTGGCTGGAGAACGCTTGCTGGCGCTCCTGCTGCGACGCGAGCCGGCAGGAGGAGCATGCTGACAGAGATTATTTTGTCAGCCACGGGTCGGTTTCCGGACGCGGAAACCGGGCATGCATGAACTCGGCGAAGCTACGCACCTTGGCTGACAGCAGGCGCCGGCTCGGATACACCATCACCACCGATAGCTGCCCCAGATGATGCTGCGGCAGCAGGCGCACCAGGCGGCCGGAATTAAGATCGTTGCCCAGGCCAAAGGAGGTGCGAATCGTGATGCCCATGCCGGCCAGCGCGCACTGGCGCAGCAAGTCGCCGTTATTCGAGAGGACCTTGCTGATGATCGGAATTTGCACGATGGGCGTGCCGCGGCCGCCGATCGACCAGTGATTGCGCAGCTGATCGTAGGAGAAATTCAGGCACACATGGTTTGAGATATCTTCCGGCGTAGTTGGCGCACCGTGTCGCTTCACATAGTCGGGTGAGGCGCACAACACTACTTCTGCGATCGCCAGCTGACGCGCGATCATGCGGGCGTCGAATTTCTGGAAATCGATGAAGATACCGAGATCGAAGCCCTCCTCAACCAGATCCACCGAACGGTCGGACAGCATGACATCCAGCATCACATCCGGATATTTTTCTGCATACAACGGCAGCAGCCGGGCCAGCTGGGATTGTCCGAAGCCGGGATGACAATAGATCCGCAGCGTGCCGCCGGGTTTCTGCGAATGTGCGGTGGCAATGGCGTCGGCATCATCGATATCCTGCAGGATTTGCCGCACCCGCCCCAGATAGGCCTGGCCGGTTTCGGTCAATGATTGCCGGCGCGTGGTGCGATTCAATAGCCGTGCACCCAGATGTTCTTCCAGGTCTGCGACATGCCGCGTGATCACGGCATTCGACATTCCTAGCGCAGCGCCTGCGCGGGCAAATCCCCCCTGCTCGACCACCTTGACAAAGACGCGCATTGATTGCAAACGATCCATAGATAATTTAATTATTCCTGATTTATCAATTATGTATTGTAATTATTCACCTTTTTTTCTGATTTAACAACGCATACACTGAACTTTATCGATGAGAGCACAACATGAAAGCACAACACATGCGGTGTGGCTTACCGAGCCGGGTTTCGGCATCCTTCGAGCCCGGAGTCCTCTACCTAATCTGATTGGAGAAGAAAATGAATACCAGGAACTTGATCGCTGCCGTTGCCGTTTTTGCCGCCGCCGGCTCCGCTTACGCCGATATCACCGGCAACTTCGACGATTTTACGAATTTCGTCTCGACCAAGACCCGCGCCGAAGTCATCGCCGAACTGAAGACAGCACAAGCCCAGGGCCAGATGACCCATACCGAGTGGTTCGAGCCATCCACCTATGCCAATGCCGGCACGCAGACACGCAATGAAGTGCGCGCAGAAGCGATTCAGAATGCGCGCGACGTCAAGCGCCAGGCGGCCCGGTAAGATACAATAGACGCTACATCTTGGCTGACGGCCTTCTACGACAAGAGATACCATGTGTCCCCGGCATAATTTCCTGAAATTCTTTACTGCTGGTGCCGCGCTCATGGCGGCACCATTTGCTTTCGCTACCGACGGTCGGTTGGTCGATTCGGTCTCTGCCGAGTTCGCTACCGGCACCAGAACGCAGATGGTACGGGTGGGTATTCAGTCAGACTGGAGTGCTCGCTGGTTTCAATCGAACGGCACCCACCTGAGCGGTTATTGGGATGCGAGTTTCGGGGCATGGCGCGCGAACCGATACAAAAACGCAGAAGGCGCCATCCAGCATCTCACCGATATCGGCTTTACCCCGGTATTTCGATTTGAACGCGATGACAAAAAGGGCTTCTATGCCGAAGGCGGCATCGGCGTACACCGTTTATCCAGGCTGTATGACAACGATGATTATCGTCTTTCCACGCTGTTCCAGTTTGGCGACCACATTGGCATCGGCTACGTGTTCGACAACAAGTGGGAAATCGGCGCGAAGATCCAGCATTTCTCGAATGGCGGCTACAAAAAGCCCAATACCGGCGTAAATTTTCTGAACGTAAAAGCCAGCTATCATTTCTGATGTGGCCGCAACGCGATGCCTGCCAAAATAGCGGCAACTGATAGGTCCTGGCTGCGGTCGCTTGCAATCAGATGCAGGGCACTGCTCCGCGAAACTCTAGTTTCATCCCCAACCTTCTCCCGAAGGTATCGGTTCTGACGGGAAGTCCGGCTATTTTCCCGCGCCTTCGCCTTCCTTCGGGACGGCTGCGGTGAGCGCCGCATCCGACCATACGACATAATCATTGACCGCGTACAGCCGGCATGGCTGGGAACTGCCTTTCTGGCAATTGGCGAGCACTTTTGCCACCGGATCGTCGCCGTCTTCCGCCCAGCTCCAGGCGCCGGATGCGGAAATCGCAAAGGCGCGCGGTAGGGATTTGCCGAGGAAATCGCGGTAGGCTGCGCGGCCCTTGTCCTGCAAGTACGGTACCGCATCGACATTATCCAGCGCGGCGAAATCCGTTTTCTGCACCTGGCTGTCATCGACCAGCGCCACCATTTCATCCACCGGCATGCCGATTTCCTTCAGGAACTTCTCGGTATCCGGCCACCAGATTTTCACGCCATCCCAACTACTACTCATGCCGTGTGCATCATTCTTGAACGGGCCGTAGGCAACCAGCTTTGCATTGCCGCCTGCACGCACATACGCATCGTGCATTTTTGACGCCAGCTCAGGGTTGAAATGCCGGTCGTTCTCGCCGTAGAACCAGAGGCTGGGAACCATGGTGTGACGGCCGAATTCGGCGAATGCGTCGATCAGCGATGTCCGCCATGGACAGTTGCCGCCGTGGATTCGTAATCCGCCGGCAAAATTGATCAGGCCTTTGACACCGGGAAAGCCGCGCGTGCCGAACGCCATTGTCGCCAGTCCGCCGTAGGACTGGCCGGCAATCAGAATATGATTTTTGTCGACCCAGCTTTGAGCTGTAAGGTAGTTGAGAGTGTTTTGCAAATCATCCGCCTGGATTTGCCCATTGGCGGACATGTCGCATGCCTTTTCGACGTAGGTACCGGTTGATTGTGCAAAGCCTTTGCGCATCGGAATGGCGACTGCATAACCATGCTTGACGAATTCGCGGCTAATGACGATGAAGCGGTCGCGCTCCTGCGCATGCGGATCGCCCAGTGCTTTGCCATGATTCATGACCAGCAGCGGAAACGGCCCATCGCCGGGCGGCTTGAAAATCGTGGTTTCGAGTTGCACGCTTTCCGCACCGGATACCGCTGGAATCATCACCACCTGTTCATGCAGTTTTGCGGAAACCACGAGCGGCTTGGCAAATCCAGTGCCGGCGAACAGGCTCAGTCCGGTTACCGTGATACGTAGCGCCATACCGATGCTGCAGTATCTTTTTGTGCCGTGTTTCAACTTGGATACGAAGGTATTGAACATACATGCGACGCTTATTCAAAGGGCACACACATCGCGCTGATTACCTGGCGTCAATACAATCCGAGGCACAACCCGCAACAATGCAGCAACGCGGCTTCATTACAAAAACGGAATTGCTTTATGGGTAATTGTGAAAATATCCTGATATTCCGCAATATTTTCACAGCACAACGTTGCTCATTCTAAAGAGCGGATTGCAGCTGTTCAATACTCTTTTATGCAACAAGGAAAGATTTATTTAGGGTATCTTTTATCAGCAGCACAAGTTCTTGCTTGAATGCATTTCTATATGACAATTACGGTGCGGAAATGCAGCAATATTGAAACGGCTGCGGATGGCGTTGTGCTAAAAGAGGAAAGAAAGGAAAGGAACAGAGGAGAGAGGAGGGGATGAGAAAAGAAAGAGGGAAAAACGGTGTACCGGCCGTTATCCCGCCTTCATTCGACGCGATAAATCAATGCAATGCATTTTTCCGGAAGCAGGCAGGAGAAGATGCATAGTGATGGGGAGCCTGCAGAATGCGGATAACGCGGGTGCCGAGGCGCATTCCACATCGCCCGTCTTTTTTATTCATGCTCCGGCATTGCCGCCGGTCTGCCCTGCCATGATGCCTTGATCTGCAGCGCGCGCTCATAGAGCGCATTCTTTTTTTGCCCGGTAATCTGTGCCGCTAGTGACGCTGCCTGTTTTACCGAACATTCGGCCAGCAGAATAGTGAGTATGCGGTCGGCTTCCGTGCTATCGCGGTTATCCGCAGTAGGCGCGCCTTCGAGCAGGAGGACAAATTCGCCTTTTTGCCGGTGCGCGTCGGCGGCCAGCCAGGCCGCGGCTTCGGACAGGGTGCAGCGGTGAATTTCCTCGAACAGCTTGGTCAATTCGCGCGCGAATACGATTTGCCGGGGTGCTTCAAATATCTGCGACAAGGCCCGTACGGTATCGACGATCCGATGCGGCGCTTCATACAGCACCACGGTCGCGGCGACATCGCGCAGGGCCATCAGGGCGGCGTCACGCTGTTTCGCCTTGGCCGGAAGGAAGCCGGCAAAATGAAAACGGTCGTTGACCAGGCCGCTCGCCGACAGCGCGCCAATCGCTGCCGATGCGCCGGGCAGCGGCATGACGCGCAATCCCGCCTTGCGCACCGCATCGACGATACGCGCGCCGGGATCCGATACGGCCGGCGTGCCGGCATCGGATACCAGCGCGATGCGCTGGCCCGCCTGCAGGCGGGCCAGCAGCCGGTCGGCGACTTCCCGCTCATTATGTTCGTGCGCGGCGATCAATGGTTTCGACAGGCCGTAACGCGCCAATAACTGCGCGGTGTTGCGCGTATCTTCGCAGGCGATCGCATCGGCGATCGACAGCACCTGCAGCGCGCGCAGCGTGATATCGCCAATATTTCCGATCGGCGTTGCCACCACATATAATGTCGACGCCGGATACGTCTGCTGCGCCACTTCGTCGAACAAGGACAGGGTAACGGGCAAACTGGAATGGGATGGTTTCATGAGGGAACGGTGATGATGTGCAATATGGCGAAAACGCTCTTGTTGGCGGCGGTACTCTGCGGATTGTGCCCGGCTGTGCAGGCAAACACAACCGCTGTCGGTGCATCGGCGTCCGCCGCGCCGCTCGGCCAGTCGATTCGGACTGCGCAAAACGATATCGCGCTGCCACCCTACAATCCCGATGCCGCGCCAGTGACCGAGTCCGTGCCGGCCATGCCGGTGTTCGGCGCCCCGGCGCGCACCGGGACGGTACACATGGCGCTGCTGTTGCCGTTGCGTTCGCCGGCACTGGGCGTCGCGGCCGATGCGGTGCGCGCAGGTTTCCTGGCGGCGCACGAGCGCGAGAAACAGGGCGTATCGGTTACCGTACTCGATACCGACGGCACGGCGGCGGATGCGCTGGCCCAATACGGTAATGCCGTGGCAATCAGCGATGTCGTGATCGGGCCGCTGTCGCGCAGCGAAATGACCGCGATTGCACATAGCGACGCGGTGCGCAAGCCGACCATTGCGCTGGGGCCGCCGGAAATGGCTGGCGATGGCGAGATGGCATTGCCGCCGCTGATGCTGACAGTCGGCCTCTCGGTGGAGGAGGAGGCGCGGCAGGTCGCTCTCTGGATGAGTGCCGATCAAGTCATGCGCAAGGCATTCATCATCTCGACCCCGGTTGCCTGGCAACGCCGCACGGCGAAGGCATTCGCCACGCAATGGCGCGCATCGGGCCTGGACGCGCAGGCGATCGAACTGGACGTGTCCGACGGCTTCCTGACGCCCGCCAGCCTGCTGCGCCTGAAAAACCGCATGCAGGAAGAAAATCCACAATGCCTGTTTGCCGCCCTCGATGCAGGCCTGGCTGCGCAACTGCGCCTGGCCGTAGGTACCGAAATTCCGCTGTACGGCACATCGCAGCTCAATCCGCTGGCGCTGCCGGATTGGGCATCGTCGGAGGGTTTCAGCGACCTGGATGGCGCACACCTGCTCGATATTCCGTGGCAACTGCAAGCCGATCATCCGGCCGTGATGATTTATCCACGCCCCGCGCCAGGTCCGGACCAGCGGCGCGGCGCCGACCTGGCGCGACTATACGCGCTCGGTATCGATGCTTACCGGATTGCGCACGAAATCGCGCTGAACAACACGCTGTTCCAGCTCGACGGCGTGACCGGCAAGCTGACCATCAGCTTTGACGCCAGCACGAAGCGGTTTGAGCGCATCGAGCAGCAGGCGGTTTACCAGGATGGCAAGGTAACCCCGTTGCTTGAGGCGCGATAGACGCCCAATGGGACTATCCGACGACCTGCATCGCCCGCGTACCGACAAGCAGTTGCGCGGACAGGCGGCTGAAGATGCCGCATTGGCGCATCTGGAACGGCACGGCTTGATACTGATCGAGCGCAACTTCCGGTGCAAGGGTGGTGAAATCGATCTGGTCATGCGCCAACGCGACAGCCTGGTATTCATCGAGGTCAGAAAGCGCAGCAGTGCCCGGTATGGCGGTGCGGCGGCTAGCGTCACGACAGCCAAGCAGACCAGGCTGACCATTGCCGCGCAGGTTTATCTGATGCGCTACAAAACCCCGCCGGCGTGCCGCTTCGACGTGGTCGCGATCGACGGCGAAGCGCTGACCTGGCTGCAAAATGCAATCGATGCGTGATGCAGCTGACGACTACCTTATAATTGCCCCCACCATGAATAATCAACGTATCCTCGCGCATTTCCACGAAAGTGCCGAATTGAAAATCCAGGCCGCATCGGTTCTTGCCCAACCGATTGCGCAAGCCGTGGAACTTATGTTCCTGGCATTGTCTAATGGCAACAAGATATTGGCGTGTGGCAATGGCGGTTCTGCCGCCGATTGCCAGCATTTCGCGGCCGAGCTAGTCGGACGCTTCGAACGCGAACGTTTCCCGTTGCCGGCATTGGCGTTGACTACCGATACCTCGATTCTGACTGCGGTCGGCAACGATTACAGCTTTCAGGATATCTTCGCCAAGCAGGTGCAAGCGTTCGGCCAGTCCGGCGATGTGCTGCTGGCATTGTCCACTTCCGGCAATTCGGCCAATGTGCAGGCGGCAGTGGAAACGGCGCTGGAACGCGACATGCGCGTGGTGGCATTGACAGGCAAGGGCGGCGGCGCGATCGGTAAGCTGCTGACCGAGGCCGATGTGCATATCTGCGTGCCGCACGACCGGACTGCACGGATTCAGGAGGTGCATTTGTTAACGATTCATTGCATATGCGACGGCATCGACGCCGCGCTATTTGGAGGAGATGGGAATGATTAAGCGCCCTTTGGCGATGATTGCATTGTGCGGCGCTGTCATGGTCAGCCTGCAGGGGTGCATCGAAATGGCAGTCGGCACCGCAGTGGTCGGCACGCTGGCGGCTACCGACCGGCGCACCTTCGGCGCGCAAACCGAGGACAAGGCCATTACCGTGAAAGGCGAGACCCGCATCGCCAGGCTGGTGGGCGATGCCGGCCATGTGAATGTCGCGAGCTTCAATCGCAAGGTATTGCTGACCGGTGAAGTGCGGGACGAGGCGATGAAGCAGGCGGTGGAACGCGAAGCAGGCGCCATCGAGGGCGTGCAATCGATTGTCAACGAACTGGAAGCCGGCGGCCTGACCAGCATGACCTCGCGCTCCAACGATACCCTGATCACCGGCAAGGTCAAGGCATCGTTTGTCGATACCCACGATCTGTACGCGAATTCGGTCAAGGTGGTGACCGAGCGCGGCATCGTCTATCTGATGGGCCGCGTCACGCAGCGCGAAGGCCAGCTGGCGGCGGAAGTGGCGCGCGGCGTGAGCGGCGTGCGCAAGGTGGTCAAGGTATTCGAATATATTACGGACGATGAATTGAAACAGTTGAACAGCGCCGCGTAACAGCGCCTGACAGCATGCTCTTGCCAAGCGTTGCTGTACGCTTGACAGCGGCGATGGAGAATTCGTCATTCCGAGAGGTTCATGACCGCTTGGCATCGTGCCTCGCGGTTTTTTTCCCGGGGGAGCCATGTTCGCACTCATTGTTCTGCTGACGCTCGTTCTGCTGCTGCTGTTTTGGGTAGTAGGCGCTTACAATCGGCTGGTTAGCCTGCGCAACCGCTTCAAGAATGCCTTCGCTCAAATCGATGTGCAATTGAAGCGCCGTTACGATCTGGTGCCGAATCTGGTGGAAACCGCCAAAGCCTACATGAAGCATGAGCGCGATACGCTCGAAGCGGTGATCGCAGCGCGCAACCACGCGGTCAGCGCCAATGCCATGGCGGCGGCGGACCCCGCGAATGCGGCGGCAATGCAGCAGATGGCGACGGCGGAAGGTACGCTCAATGCCACGCTCGGCCGGCTGTTTGCGCTGTCCGAAGCCTATCCGGATCTGAAAGCCAATCAAAACATGTTGCAGCTGACCGAAGAGCTGACCAGCACCGAAAACCGGATTGCATACGCCCGCCAGGGTTATAACGATGGCGTGATGCAATACAACACATCGCTGGAGCAATTTCCGGGGTCGGTCATCGCCAACATGTTTGCCTTCAAGCCGGGTGAATTGCTGCAGGCGACGGAATCGCCGGAAGAGCGCAAGGCGGTCAAGGTATCGTTTTAATCTCATGCGCCGTAGTGCCGGCCCGCCGATGAATTTCTTCGAGCAGCAGGATCACGCGCGCCGCCAGACCAGGACACTCATCATTCTGTTCGTACTGGCCGTGGTCGCCATCGTGATCGCGGTCAATGCCGCCATGGCGATTGTCTGGGTGTGGGTCAAGGGTACGCCTCTCGCCGGCCAGGGCGGATATCCGAGAGGTTTCTTTATCACCAACACGCTGGTGACGGTCGGACTGATCGGCGGCGGCACCCTGATCGAACTGTTCAATCTGCGCGACGGCGGCGATGCAGTGGCCCGGATGGCGGGCGGGCGCCCGGTGTCGCCGGCATCGCAGGATCTGCATGAACGCCGCCTGCTGAATGTAGTGGAGGAAATGGCAATTGCCTCCGGCATCGCCTGTCCGAAAGTGTACGTGCTCGACCGTGAGGAATCGATTAATGCCTTTGCCGCCGGCTACAACCCGAACGAAGCGGTAGTGGCAGTCACGCGCGGTACGCTCAACCGCTTGACGCGCGAAGAATTGCAGGGCGTGGTTGGCCACGAGTTCAGCCATATCCTGAATGGCGACATGCGACTGAATGTGCGCCTGATCGGGATTCTGTTCGGCATCCAGATGATTGCCGGGTTCGGCCGGCATCTGATGGATTTCGCCTCGCGCTTCTGGACCGCGCGTTCGCGCGAGCGCGGCGAGAAGGGGCCGTCCGCGCAGCTGGTTGTGCTGGCGACGGGTTTTGCCTTGTTCGTGATCGGCTACATCGGTATTTTTTTCGGCCGCCTGATCAAGGCCGCCGTATCGCGCCAGCGGGAATTCCTGGCCGATGCCAGCGCGGTGCAGTTCACGCGTAATCCGGAAGGGATCGGCGGCGCATTGCGCAAGATCGGCGGCCTGTCGCGCACGATGCAACCGGGGTCGCGTATCAACCATCCGAATGCGGAGCAGCTTTCGCACCTGTTCCTGGGTGCGGCGCAGCCGAATCTGCTGTCGGGACTGTTTGCCACGCATCCGCCGCTCATGGAGCGGTTGCGTCGCATCTACGGCAAGAATGTCGAGCCGCTCGACGCACCTGAAATACAGGACAATTTTGCCAGCGCCGCGATCTTGCCGGACATTCCCTTTGCCGTCGCCGGATTTGCCGGGACGGCAACAACGCCACCAACACCACTAACGCCATCGAGCGAATTCGGTCATGGCGCCGTCGAGCCGCTTTGCCTGCCGCCGGAAATCGATAATGCGGTGCGCGAACCGCAGGCAGCCTGTGCGGTGATCCATGCATTGCT
>DATEZO010000007.1:0-2703 GCA_035255485.1 Burkholderiaceae bacterium | reverse complement strand
AATGACAAAAAAAATTAGAAAGGCAGTTTTTCCTGTCGCCGGCCTAGGGAGCCGGTTTTTGCCCGCCACCAAGGCGCAACCGAAGGAAATGCTCCCCATCGTAGACAAACCGTTGATTCAGTATGCGGTGGAAGAAGCGGTTGCGGCAGGCATTACCGACCTGGTATTTATCACTGGCCGCAACAAGCGCGCGATCGAGGATCATTTCGATACTGCCTACGAGCTGGAGGCGGAACTGGAAGCCGCCGGCAAGACGGCGCTGCTTGAAGTCGTACGCAATGCAGTTCCGAAAAACGTCAACTGCATTTACATTCGCCAGTCTGCGCCGCTCGGCTTGGGACATGCTGTTCTGTGCGCTCGCCCAGTGATCGGAGACGAGCCGTTCGCTGTGCTGCTGGCTGACGATTTCATGGATGTGGACGCGGGGCAGACGCCGGTGCTGGCCCAGATGACCGACCTGTATAGTCGCGAGGGTGCAAGCCTGCTGGCCGTGCACGAGGTGCCGCGTGCCGAGACCAGACAGTATGGAATTGTCAGTGTAATGCCCTACAAACCCCGCCTGGAGAGGGTCAACAGTATTGTCGAAAAACCGGAACCGGACGTTGCGCCGTCGACGCTAGCGGTGGTCGGGCGATATGTCCTCGACAACCGGATTTTCTCGTGTCTCGAAGGACTCGGAAAGGGTGCGGGTGGCGAGATCCAGCTTACCGACGGCATTGACGCCTTGATGAAAACCGATCCGGTGCTGGCATATCGCTATGTCGGACACCGCTATGACTGCGGCTCAAAGCTTGGCTATCTGCAGGCGACGGTGGCAATGGGATTGAAGCATCCGGAAATGGGAGCTGCATTCTCGAATTTTCTTCAGCAGTTCAAATGAGTATCAGGGAAATCCTCAAGATGGGCGATGCGCGCCTGTTGCGACAGGCCGAACCCGTCACGCAATTTGGAACGCGGGAACTGGACGCCTTGATTGAGGATATGTTCGATACCATGCACGCCGCTGACGGCGCCGGGCTTGCCGCCCCCCAGATCGGCGTGAATCTGCAACTTGTCATTTTCGGCTTTGGACAAAACCAGCGCTACCCGGATGCGCCCCCGGTGCCGGAAACGGTCCTGATCAATCCGGTGTTAATGCCGCTGTCGAATGAGATCGAGGATGGATGGGAAGGTTGCCTCTCCGTTCCCGGCTTGCGCGGAATGGTGCCGCGCTGGGCCAAGCTGCATTACGAGGGGCTTGATCGGTACGGCCAGCCGATCAGGCGCGACGTGGACGGCTTTCATGCACGTGTTGTCCAGCATGAGTGTGACCATCTTGTCGGGATTCTTTACCCGATGAGAATCAAGGATTTTTCGCGCTTTGGCTTTACCGACGTGTTGTTTCCGGGGCTTGACGCCAGCGATGACTGACCGGGCTTAATCCCGTCACAGTCGCACGGCGTGCTCAGAATTTTTCGTCGCTTCCCAGGTAGCGCCATTGGCCAGGCGGCAGATTGCCGAGCGTGACTCGGCCGATGCGTACGCGTTTTAATCCGATCACTCTCAGCCCTACTGCCTCGCACATGCGGCGGATCTGGCGCTTTTTCCCTTCGCGCAGAATAAAGCTCAATTGATCGTCGTTTTGCCAGCGCACCTTGGCGGGCAACAGCTTCTTGCCGTCGAGTGAAAGGCCGTGATTCAGCAGCTTGAGGTCGGCGTCCGGTAGTCGCCCCGGCTTCGTGTACTGCACACGCACCAAGTATTCCTTCTCGATTGCGGTGTCTTCGCCGATCAGCTGCTTTGCGATACGGCCGTCCTGGGTCAGCACCAGTAAGCCGACCGAATCGATATCGAGTCTGCCTGCCGGGACCAGGCTACGCAACTGACTGGGATGGAACTGCTGCGAGGACTTGTCTTCCTTCCATCGGCTTGCCGCATTGACCAGGGTGACGGCCGGCTTGTAGCCGTCTTCAGCCTGGCCGCTGACATAGCCCATTGGTTTGTTAAGCAGCACTGTTACCCGGCGCGCCTGCTCGGCGCTGGCCTGGCGTTCCACGCTGATGCGCTGGTGCGGAAGGACCTTGCTCCCGAGTTCGGACACAATGGCGCCGTCCACGCGCACCCAGCCGCGCGCGATCCATTCATCGGCTTCGCGGCGTGAGCACAGGCCAAGTTCGGACATGCGTTTGGATAAGCGAACGGGTTCAGTCATTGGAGTATCGTATGGATAAGGCGAGCAGGAATTTATACGCGTAGCGCTTCCAGCAGTTCGGTTTCGAGTTGGATCTGCGATCGTGCATTGTTTAAAACTGGACCATCTACCAGGAACACGTCTTCCACGCGTTCGCCCAGCGTCATGATCTTCGCGGTATGCAGATTCACTTTGAATTTTGCCAGCACATTGGCGATCGAATATAGCAGGCCGTTACGGTCATTGGCGGAAACAGAGAGCAGGTAATACTGGCCCCGTTCGTCCGGACGCAGATCGACTGTCGGCGTGATCGGGAAGGTGCGAGATAGGCGAGACAGGCGGCCCTTGCTCGGCGGAGGTAGAGGCGCTTGCGACTCGAGCAGTTGCGTCAGTTCATGCTCGATCAGGTTGATGATGTCGCGATAATTGTTCGCGAATGCCGGTTCGGTCACCAAAAACGTGTCCAGCGCATAACCGTTCCTGGTCGTATGAATCTTCGCATCAAGGATGCTGAAATTCTTCTTGTCGAAGTA
>DATEZO010000006.1:0-6727 GCA_035255485.1 Burkholderiaceae bacterium | reverse complement strand
CGACGCTCGACGAGCAGCCGCTGCGGGAACATCTGCGTGCCAGCCTGCCGGCCTACATGCTGCCGCAGCACTTCGTGCAGCTGCCGCAACTGCCTTTGCTGCCAAACGGAAAAATCAACCGCAAGGAATTGCCGCCGCCCGCCACCGTGTCCACGGTGGCGGAGCCCGAGGGTGATCTGCCGCTCACGGCAACGGAAGCGCTTCTTGCATCCGTCTGGAAAGAGCTGCTGAAAACGGCCGAGATTCGCGCCGAGGATAATTTCTTCGACCTTGGCGGGCATTCGCTGCTGGCCATGCAATCCATTCTCATGATGGAAACGCGCACCGGCAAACGGCTGAATCCGCGCCGGATGATTTTCGAGACGCTGCGCCAGGTTGCCAGGGCATACGATGAGATGCCTGCGGAAGCGCCCAAGCCCGCTGTTTTCAGCCGGCTGTTTGCGGGCCTGTTAAGGAGCCGCAGGCGATGAACAGCCGCATATCAGTCGCAAGGACGATGCAGCCGCTCATCCCTTCCTGCGGCGGCTTTGCGCAGCCGCCGGCGGGAATCGATGCCGCCTTCGAGTCGGGACAGGTTCATGTGTGGCGCATCGATCTCGACCGTTTTCCGCACGCAGCATGGAACACGGTCCTGCGCCCGGAAGATGTGCAGCGTGCCGGCCGGTTCGTGCGGCAAGTGCATCGCGACCGCTTTCTCCAGTGCCGCTTCTGCCTTCTGACGCTGTTGTCGGCCTATACCGGGTGCGCGGGGCACGAGCTGGATCTTCGCACGAACGAGCATGGCAAGCCCTACCTGCCACCCGAGTACAGATTGGGATTCAATCTCAGCCACTCGGAAAACCTCGCCGTCATTGCGATTGGGCGTGCGCCGGCGATCGGCATCGATATTGAGCGCCCCGTGCCGCCACAAGACATCCACGCCCTGGCGCGGCAGGTCCTTTCGGAACAGGAAAATGCCGCCTTCGAAGCATTGCCGCAAGCGCAGGCCCTGCTGTCCTTTTTTGTCTGCTGGACGCGCAAGGAGGCGTTCCTGAAGGCGGTCGGCGCCGGGCTGACGCTTGACCCCCGCCATATCCATGTCGGCCTGACGGCCGAGCCGCTGCAAGTGGCCCACGGCGCGCGCAGCGACCTGTTCGAGGTGACAACGATCGACAGCGGCCACGCCATCGTTTCGCTTGCCGTCGGCCATTCCACCTATCGCGGCAGGCCCAGGATACGGGACTACCATCCAACTTTCTGTGCATCGGAGACACAGCCTTGATTCCCATTCGCTTCGGCACGCGCGACCAGCAGCTGTTCGCGTTGCTTCATGTGCCGGAAAAAGAGCCGCGCGACGAAGCGGTGTTATTGTGCAATCCGTTCGGGCAGGAAGCGATCCGCGCGCACCGCGTTTTCCGCGTGATGGCTGACCAGCTATCCAGGCAGGGTTTTCATGTCCTTCGATTCGATTATTTTGGCACCGGCGACTCCGCAGGCGAAGATGGCGAAGGCGAACTGGATCGCTGGGTCCAGGATGTGCTGCAGGCGGATACGGAACTGCGCCAGCGCAGCCAGTGCAGCCGCGTTTCCTGGATAGGCCTGCGCCTCGGCGCAAGCATCGCCGCGCTGGCGTCGAGCCGGGCCGATCACACGATTCATCGCCTGCTTCTCTGGGAGCCGGTGCTGGACGGACGAGCCTATCTGGAGGAGCTGGCTGACGCCCATACCGAATCATGCCGGACGTCTTTCGGCGCGCGCTGGTTCATCGAGCCTCTTCTGCGCGCGCGTGCCGCCGATGAGGCACAGTCCGAAGCACTCGGCTTTGCCCTGGCGGCGCGATTGCGCGAGCAGCTGTGCGCCATCACGCCGCATCGCCTGGCGGTGGCCGAAGCCCGGCGGCGCTTTGTCATGGCAGCGCCGCACCTGCACGGGCTTGACCTGCTGCGACAGGAATGCAAGAGCCTGAACAAGTCGCTGGCCCTCACCATGCTGGAAGAGAAAATCAACTGGGCAACCAATGAAGCCATGGACTCCTCTATTGTTCCGCTGCAAGCGTTGAACAGCGTGGTGTCCCTGATGGGAGACCGACAATGATTGAACACTCGCTGCGTTTTGGGCCGAAACAAGCCTTGATCGGCACGTTCTGCTTGCCGGAGCCATCCTTCGATGCGTTTGCCAAGGCAAGGACGGGAATTGTCTTTTTCAACTCCGGCATCGTGCATCGCGTCGGCCCGCATCGCATCAACGTCAATGCAGCGCGGCTGCTTGCTCGGCAAGGTATCCCTTCGCTTCGCTTCGACCTCAGCGGCCTGGGAGACAGCGGTCGCATTTCCGATGGGCGCAGTTTCGAGGAGCAGGCGGTGGCAGATCTGCGCGCTGCCATGACTGCGCTAGGGGAGGCCGCCGGCGTCGACCGTTTCGGCCTGTTCGGCTTCTGTTCTGGTGCCTACCATGGCTACCACGCGGCGCAGGTCGATGCACGTGTCGCGGGCTTGCTGCTGTTCGATGCATACCGTTATCCGACTGTCAGGGCACACTTGAACCGCCTGTCGCTGCGCTTCCGGCAATACGGCATCGCCAGGAATACGGCGCGCATCGGCATTAAGCTCCTGCACCAGCTGGCGGCACGATTGCGCGATGGTCATAGCAAGACACCCGTGTCGCGTGCGCCCAGCGCCGGTTTCATTGTTGATCACACGTCAAAACAAGATTTTGCCGCAGGCATAGCTAGGCTGCTCGACCGCGGTGTCAGCGTTGCCATGGCCTTTGCCGGCGATGGCTTTGAAGTATATAACTATCCGCGGCAATTCCATGATGCCTTTCGCAGGCTTGGCATTGCGGACCGGGTTGACACGTCTTTTTTCCCGGACCTTGACCATGTCGTCACTGGCGTCGCTGCACAACAGACATTAGTGGACCATGTGGCGCGCTGGGCGCGCCAGCTTGCCGCAGTCGGGCAAGATGCGCGCGGCAGTCGCAGTGCCGTATCCGATTTCGCCATGGAGCGCGGAGCCAGAACGGCTGGCCCGGAGCGCGCCGAACCGGCGCATTGGAATGGCGCTCTGCCGGGGGCTGGAAGCGGCGCACCCGCCGAGGCATGGCGGGCGTCTTCCGCGCGTTAGCCAGGCTACATCGCCGCCGCAAGGCGCGTGAATGACAGCCCGGAACGCTGCCATTCCGGAATCAACCGGGACAATGCCGCCAGGGTATGGGCATTGTGGTCATGCAGCAAAATCACGTCCCGCGCCACGGGCGGATTCGCCCGCATGCGCGACATCAGCGGCGCGATGCCGTCCTGTTGGTAGTCGCTATAAGTCTTGCTCCAATGGACAAGACAGTATCCGCTGCGGCAGATGTGATGCAGGGAGGTGCGATTGAGCTTGCCGCGTGGCGGACGGAACAGCAAGCTGTCGACGCCGCTCGCCTCGCGCATCAAGCGGCGGCATTGTTCCAGTTCGGATTGCAGCTCATCCATGCCCAGGCCGGTCACTTCGCGATGCGTGACCGTGTGGCCGCCGATGCCATGTCCTTCCGCCACCATGCGGCGCACCAGATGTGGGTGGCGTTGGACGTTTTCACCGATGACGAAGAACGTCGCCTTGATTTTTGCTTCCGCAAGCACGTCGAGCAGCACTGGCGTGTAAATTGGGTTCGGACCATCGTCGAAGGTAAGCGCAACGCTGCGCTCGCCTTCCGGAAGGCGCCAGAGAAAGTGCCGGGCGGAGTAGACGCGCTGCAGCGCGTTCTTGCCCATATTGCGAAGGGCGACGTGCATTTATGAACCTGTTACTGTTGACTGAAGAAACTCATGATTCTGGTCTGCGATGGCTTGCCAGGTCAGATGCGCTACCGAGCGCGAGATGTGCCTGCAATTCCAGGATCTGCGCAGCACCTCTTCCAAGGCCATTCCCAGTGCGAGCGGATCCGCCGGCGGAACCAGCATGCCGTTTTCGCCTTCCTTGACCAGGTCCGGAATGCCCCCCACGCGGCTCGCCACCACGGGCACGCCGCTGGCCAGCGCCTCCACCACCACATTGGGCGTGCCTTCATTCCTGCTCGGCAGGCAAAGAAGTGTGGCTGACGAGATCCAACATGCGACTTCCTGCTGCGATACCATGCCGGCGAAGAATATCTGTTCTTCAATCCCGCGCGCGCGCGCCTGCTGCATGAGCGATGTCCGCAGAGGGCCATCGCCGAGCAACACGAGCCGGTCTTCCTTGTCGATCTTGCCCGCCTGCGCCAAGGCAGCCCATGCTTCGATCAGGAACTCCACCCCCTTGATCGGCACCAGCAATCCTACGAATATGACAAGCCGCGCACCCAGGCCAACCTTTGGCGCAATATGCGGCGCGCCGCCTTCACGGATGCGGAATACCTCCATGTCGAAGCCGGCGCACGGGATGCGCCGTACCTTGGTCGACGGCGCGCCGAGTATGGCGAGGATGTCGTTTTGCAGCCCACCACTGACCGCAATAATCCCATGTGCATTGCGCAACGCCCAGCGAATCTGACCACGCAGCCCGGTGCGCTTGGCATAGACGTTGATGTCGCTGCCATGCGCGGTAACCACGCAGGGTATCCCGGTCAGCTTGGCGGCGAGAACGGCGCCTACGGCATCCGGGTAGGCGCAATGCACATGAACCACCGGCTTTTCGCCGTCGGCCAATTGGCGCTTCCACGTTCGCAAGGCGCCGACAACGCCGAGAAAATAGGTCAAGCCCGACAGCCATTCTAGCCTCGGCAAGACCACGAACCGGGGATGAGTGACTTCGATACCATCGATGGTATCGACCATCGGGATCGCCCGCTGGGCGCGCCATGCCGCCTTCAGTGAGAATGGCGGTGCGTAGGGAATGGGGGAAATGACGTCCACCTTACAGCGTTGCTTCAATGCGCGGACGAGATTCTTCACGAAGACGGCGCGTTGCGGATCGGCCGCATTCGGGAAAAAAGTGGTGAGAACGAGAACCCGCATAGAAAAACTTTTAGAGATTCCGTGCTATCACGAATGCATGGGATTGCGCGGCTGTGCCGAGCATGCGCTCGCCTATTTGATTCCAGCGCTGTGCACCGCTTGCATCGAATTTAAGCCATTTGCGCGCCGCGGGCGTACTGAGCCTCATGAAGAGTTTCTCCAGCATCACCAGTGGTTTGAGATACAGGATGTCCGACGAAGCGATTTCCATCTCGGCAGAGAGCAGCGCCAGCAGCCGGTCGAAGGAAAAGTAGGGAGCTGGCGCAACCATGGACGACACCAGCAGGAGACCGCCTGGCTTGAGCATATTCTTCAGTTGACGCACAGCAGCCACTCTTTCTTTCTCGGGCAGATAGTACAGGACCTCCATGCAGGTCACCACATCTGCTTGCCCTTGATATGCGTTGGCGCACTCGGAGAGCGCCATGCAGCGAAAGGCGATCTGCGGAAAGCGTGCCGCTGCGCGTTTAACGGCCTGCTCGGCGATATCCACCCCAAGTAGCGCGTGGTCCCTCCTGCCGTTCAGTCCATCCAGCATGGCGGTGAACGCGCCGGTTGCGCATCCGACATCGATGACTGCAAGTGGCTCCTGTCGTGCACATAGTGCGTCATTCAATGCTTCCAGCATGCGCACATAGCGGTACCGCTGCGAAGGCCGCCAATCCAAGCCCCAGGGATCGTCCTTGGCGGCGGCATATTGCGATTCGATCCATTGCCGGCTGCCGTATGTATTGATATTCATCGTCGCTCCCTTCAATGTCCGTAATAACCATAGGATGGCGCGGCTGCGGCATCCTGGTCAGACAGGCTTGCCACCTGTTGCTCCGCACTCGCCGCGACCTGGCGTTGCAGTGCAATGCAGGCCACACCTATCGTGCAAAGGACATAGAAGCTCCAGTCGTGCGGCTTGGCATCCAGCGTGGCGCGAAACAGGATCGCGTATAAGGCGATCAAGGTGGCGCGCCGCATGGCATCTAGTAATGGCGGCCCGGACGAAGGCATGCGGCGCAAGTCCCGAATCAACTTCACGATCATTACCAAGAAGCAGGAAAATCCGATGATTCCGTTGCCGGTCAGAATTTCAAGATAGGTGTTATGCGTGTTTTTTCCTCGGTTGTCATAACTAATTTCGCCATAGCTACTGGCATAGTCATGGAACTGGCCGCTTCCCACCCCCAGAATCGGGTTGGCGAGAACCATGTGATAGGCGGCATCCCACAATTCGAGGCGTGAGTTTTCCGCATCGGCGGCGGTGTAGCTATCTCCCTGATTTTCGGCCCGCTTTGCCCATTGAAATCCGATCGCTGCAGCGCCTGCCAAGACCAGGACAGGTATCCATAGCAATCGCTTGCGGCCTTCCATTCCAATCAGAATGATTAACGCACATTCCAGGACCAAGGCCAGCATGCCGCCACGGGATAGCGACAACACGATGCCCAGCACACACAGGACAAGTGCGGCATTCAGTAGCAGGCGGAGGAAAGCTCCGCCTGCTACTTTCCTATACATGAAAAGAAAGGGAACGATCTGAATAATCAGGAACGAGTAATCGTTATGATTCTCATACATGCCATATGCACCGGCTCGTCCGCCAATTGCCTGCGGCCAGCCGCTGAATGCGGCCAGGATGCCGAAGATGACGATGAACATGGCCCCGGCCAGCATGCCGCGGATATAGGAAGCCAGTGTTCTTTCATCACGGATCAGCAATAAGGATGCCCACACGAATATCAGGTACATGCCCCAATAGGCTGACTCCGATACCGCAACCAT
>DATEZO010000005.1:0-4356 GCA_035255485.1 Burkholderiaceae bacterium | reverse complement strand
GCCGACGCGCCAAAGCCGAAACCGCATCGTAAGGGCTCGAAACCGTCATGACAACATCACGAGCACGAAGGCCAACAAGATCGCGGCCGCGAAGCGCGCTGTCGGCTACCAGGTTGAATAAGGCTAAGTCGCGGACCCAGTGAGCCAACTGCAATCTTGTCCGAATTGCTCAGGGAGGGCATGAGTGGTGAATGAAAGCTCGTCGATTGCAATAACTTTGACGCCACGTTAGATCAGGTCACTAACTTGTTTATCAGCACGCTCCATCCTGAGTCGCGCAGGCCGGTAAGCCCTTGATTTTCGATGCTGGCCAGTTGCAACAACTCTGGTGGCCTAAAAGTGTTTGGACCACTAACACCCTGTTTCGGTAGGCCGACAACCGGAGTAAGGCTGGCAGCCAAGCTGGTGAGAGGAAAGGAAGACACAAGCTTTGATAGCTATCGGCCTACCGAAACAGGATTTAATCAGCGCGATAGCGCCGGGATGCAAGTGATGCAGCATGAATTCTTCGTGGGAAATGCTGCAGAGACGTGGTTATTTCTAATTGGTAACGTGCATTATGGAAGCGTAAAGCCAAGCCGACAATGCGGCCAATTGTCGCAGGGGGGCAAGGGGATGCGTAAGTTGGTTCTGCGGTTACTACTATCCATCTACCTCATAACTGATTTCTTGGCGCTTTCGCTGTATGGCGTGCCGTTGCATCTTCAACGCGTACACCGGTAAAGAATAGTTCACTGCGGCAGTGAAGCTATCCAACACAGGAGACGTCATAATGAACATTCCCCCATCTCTCGGTGAGAATGTATGAGACATAGCGAACGGCATAGAACACATCGAACAGGTTGGCTTCGTGCAGCCGTTCTTGGGGCAAACGATGGAATCATTTCGACTGCGAGCCTTGTGTTGGGGGTGACGGCTGCCGGTGCTAGCACACAATCTATTCTCCTTGCGGGGGTGTCTAGCCTTGTTGCCGGTTCTATGTCGATGGCCGCCGGAGAATATGTTTCGGTCAGCTCGCAGGCGGATACCGAACGCGCCGATCTGGAGCGCGAGGGGAAGGAGCTGGCTGCAAATCCCCTACAAGAGCACGAAGAACTGGTGTCGATCTATGTCCGGCGAGGGCTGGACAGATCATTGGCATCAAACGTCGCCACCCAACTGATGAATCATGATGCGCTAGGGGCGCACGGAAGAGACGAGCTTGGCATTACTGATACGCTGGCCGCCAATCCAGTCCAGGCCGCATTTGCCTCTGCTGCGACCTTTGCCGCCGGCGCAGTATTGCCGCTACTGATGGTTCTGGTTCTTCCACGAGCAGTGCTCCTGTGGGGCCTTGCAGGCAGCTCGCTCTTCTTCCTGGCACTGTTGGGCTTGCTGGCGGCGCGTGCTGGCGGCGCGCCCGTGCTCGCGTCTGTTATACGTGTTTCATTTTGGGGCGGGTTGGCCATGGGCGTGACCGCAGCAGTAGGCTCGCTATTTGGCGTAGCTGCATGAGAAGCCTCCCGGCGATTCGCATGATTCCTCACCATTCGCTGCAATAATAGGCAGGCAGCGTAGCTAACCTGTACGCTTCGGCATCCAGAGGCATGCCATTGACGAACCGAATAACACGCGAAAAAGCACGAGTAAGCATATGAGCGATTTGAAAGCAGACTTCCTTGTCGTCGGCGCCGGCATTGCCGGAGCATCCATCGCCTATTGGCTGTCGCAGCATGGCCAAGTCATTGTCCTTGAGCGTGAATCGCACGCGGGATACCACAGCACAGGGCGCTCCGCTGCGCTGTACATGGCCAGTTATGGCCCGCCTCAGGTCCGCGCACTGACCTGTGCGAGCCGGGCCTTCTTCGACGCGCCACCGGCGGGATTCTGCGACCATCCGCTGCTGTTACCGCGCGGCGCCCTGGCGTTTGCACGGGTAGGCCAGGAAGCAGCGCTTGATGCCCATGAGGCGCTCGTAGGGAAAGTATCGGCTGTCGAACGTCTCAGCAAAGAGGAAACGCTCGCCTGTATCCCTGTGCTCAAGCCGGACGGACTTGTTGGAGGCGTCCTCGAGAAGGATGCGGCCGATATTGATGTTGATGCGCTGCTCCAGGGTTTTTTGCGCGGCGTGCGCGCCAGTGGAAGCACGGTGTTATTCGACAGGCAGGTGCAAGCGTTGCGCCGATACGATGATCAGTGGCAGGTGACCACCAACCAGGGCGTTGTCACCGCCAATGTCGTTGTCAACGCTGCCGGCGCCTGGGCGGACGAGATTGGTCGTCTGGCCGGCGCGCGTCCTATCGGGTTGACTCCCATGCGGCGGTCAGCCCTTCTTTTTGCGCCCCCGGAAGGAGTCACTGCCGATCGCTGGCCGCTGTTCATGGATACCAGCCATTCATTTTATGTGAAGCCCGATGCAGGACTTTTGCTTGGCTCGCCATTCAATGCAGACCCAGTCGAGCCGCACGATGTGCAACCGGAAGAACTGGATATCGCTACTGCGATTGATGTGATTCAGACGCAGACAACGATGGTTGTGCGTCGGCCAAAGCACACTTGGGCCGGGTTGCGGTCGTTTGTTGCCGATGGCGAGTTGGTTGGCGGTTACGATCCGGATCTACCTGGATTTTTCTGGGCAGCGGGACAAGGTGGGTATGGAATTCAGACTGCTCCAGCTGCGGGGATGCTATACGCGGCGCTCATCCGTCATGAACCCATTCCCGATGCTATGGCGGCCTTCCCTGTCGACCTTGATGCTCTCAGTCCAAGGCGCCTTCGATAAATGGTCTGTAACGCGAAGGTCGACAAGCCCTTTATTTTGATAAAGGCTAGTTGCAACAACTCTCGGGCATGCGCTTCGTTCTGCCTTGACAGCAGCGGCCAAGAGCGTAGTATGTAAATCACCTGTCGCGTTCATACGTGCCAAAACATCCTTTGGACGATCTACGCGCATCGGTTGGAAACGCGTCTTGGTGGGAGCGATTGTCGCTTGTCGATGACCCCAAAGCCAAGCCGATTCCGACCCCCTTGGACCCATGGTTCGGGGGTGCTGGCACCGTGCGACAGGTACAATTCCCTCGGCCCGCGTTTGCAAGAACGCGGGCCGTTTTTATTTTGACGTGTGACCGCAGCCGAGCCGATCGCGTTACGGCATGACCCGACGGTCCCGCCCTAATGTCCGCCCGCTGCTGCAGCGACCTTGTCACGGATATTGGCTGGCATGGCGGCGATGGCATCGTCGAATAACGCGGCGACGGCGGCATGGACTTCCGGCCGCTTGTGGTTTGCCTCGATCTCTCGTTGCACGTCGCGCCGGATCGAATTGAAAAGATCTGCGCCGAACGAGGGAAATCGGACCGGCAGCGAGCTGAGGAATGTGGTGGTGGCTTGCGCGCGCTGTTTCTGGTGCTGCGCGTGCTGCGTTTCAAAGACTTTCGCGTCGGCCTCATTCAAAATCGTCACGGGACCGCTCTTGGCGCGTTCGACTTCGGCGGCTGCCAGTTCGGCACACTTGCTGGCAATGGCGAGGCTCATCCTCGCCTTAAATTCCATGCCTGCTTCCGGGTTTGATTCCAATGCGGCTAGCGCGTCATCGGCTGACTGCGATTCCAGCGCCTGACGCAGTTTTGCCGCGCGGTCGATGGCCTCCGGCTCAAGCGCTGGGGTGAAGACGTCTGCCGCGCACCGTATGCCATACGCTTGCAGGGCGGCGGCGGCGGCACGCTGCTCCGGCGCCAGCGAATCTTGCCTGCTCTTTACCAGTGCTCTGACTGCGGAGTCCGGCGCGGATGCATTGGAGACGACCGCTGCGACCATGCTCACGATCTCATCGGCAAGTGCTAACTGGAATTTCGGGTCCAGCGTGTTTTCGAAGTTCGCTTTCATGATGCCCTCTGACCGTTGCACATACGACGTTATTTATTGCCCTGGCTTATTGCCCTAGCTGTCGGGGAAATCCTGCCTATAGCCCGAAGGCTGGGAGAGATGGTTATAGACAGGGGGCCACGGCCAAAAAATCCCTGCATGCGCAGCGTTGCTGAGCGGTGCTGTGACAGATCACCAAAAAACAACATGCGTCTGACGCTGCACGCATAAATTTAATGCCTTCATGCAAGTTTGACTTATATCAATGATGCGGAAATACCCACTCCGATAGCATGGGCGCGTGTCAAATGAATGCTGTTCAGAAAGAATTTTCTTTGTCACGCAGGCTTGCGGCCTGACACAGATATCGGCTCCCCCTCCTGCCCGCGCAGGCGGCATCGCAGTGATGCCAATGACGATGCGCCATATTGTTCCGACATGAACTGGAGTTGCAATGGAAGCCAATAAGGCACCAACCAAAGCGCAGGAAATGCGCGCCTTCCTCGCCCTGAC
>DATEZO010000004.1:0-2468 GCA_035255485.1 Burkholderiaceae bacterium | reverse complement strand
CCGGTCAGGCTGTAGGTGCAGACGCGCGGGAAGCCTGACCATTTGAACATCAGTTCGCCAAGAGCCCATGCCAGGGCCAGAGCAAAGGGCCACGCGAGTCCGGCAGCCTCGATCATGAAGTTCGGCATTCGTACTCCTGTTGCGGTGCAAGAATTAAAGCCAGAATCAACGCTGGCGCTTCTCCAGGGTGTCTATCGACAGCACTTACCGGCAGGCGACGCGCAGATGGTCAGGAACGCGAAGCGCCTTTGCCGTGGATAAGGCGGCTGATGCCGACGAGATGCCGGGAATACGTCGCCGCGAGCTTGTCGATCTTATGCCGCAATTCCTCCGACTGCGGCAGGTAGCGGAATGTCGGCGACGGTCCGGCGATGCGTTCGGCAAAACCGCCGCTTTGCAGCACGTTGAGCAACGCCTCGGCCGCATCCTCGCTCACATAAATTTTCTTGGCGAGTTGTTCGCTGTTCCACTCACCCGCTTCGCTCACACGGAGCTGAAGCAAGGCTTCCAGAAACGACACGGACGGAATACGTTCCACCACAAAACTCTTTACATCATCGGGGATATTTTCCCGATTCATAACTTCCCCATCATCTTTCGGTCCTTGCGCCAAACGTGGCGTGCCGATCTTCTGGCAGCACGAAGGCCTTTCATTGACACGAACGCCATGCCATGCGGACCTGACTGAATCGTCCTATGCGTCGGCGATAACCGGTATTGACGCAGGTCCGCATGCCGGCCTGCGGCCAACTCATTTACGAAATCGAATGTTCCCCTGTTACCGCTGAAACAGGCCTGCAAGAGGGGCGGTAATTGAATGAAAGCGACAAAAAAATTCCCCCCGGACTCCCGGGGGGAAAATAGGGCCGGTAATTCCCTTTCGATCGCACAACGCTACTGCTGTTGCTCCTTCCCGGGAATGACAAGCGACACAGGGGCCGCCAGGGAGTGATATTCATCCGCCAGGAATATGTGCCATATTGCACGATGATACTTAGGTGAATCTTAAATGGCGGGAATAAAGTGTCAAACCGGCGCTCAAGCCGCTTCGTCTGCCGCAATGGGGTCAGTCATCGCTGCTCCGGCAACAGGAAAAATAACGGTTACTTGCAGACCGCCGAGTGCCGAATTGCCGAGCTCGATTTCTGCGTCGTGCCGCTCGGCGATTGCCTTCACGATCGCCAGCCCAAGGCCGCTGCCGCTAGGCTCCGTGCCAGGCACGCGGTAAAAGCGGTCGAATATGCGGTCACGGTTTTCCTCGGGAATGCCGGGACCGGAATCCTCGATCGTCAGCATGACCCCGGCATCCTTCGTTGCCACTGCGATCCGGATCTTTCCGTTCTCCGGCGTATAACGTACGGCGTTATCGAGCACATTGCGCGCCATGATGCGCAGGCTGTCGGCATCACCGTACACATCCACATCGGCAAAATCGCCGTACTGCAGCTGAATCTGCCGTGCTTGCGCCAGCGGGCCCACATCGCTGGCAGCCAGTTCGACGCAGGCATTCAGGTTGAGCAGCACCGGGCCGCCTGCATCGGCCAGCGGATCCTGCCGCGCCAGCGCCAGCAATTGCTCGACCAAGCGCGATGCACGGTCGACGCCGCCCAGCAGGCGCTGCACCGCCTGGTCGCGCGCGGCATCGTTCTTGGAACGCGCCAGCGTTTGCACCTGCAACTTCAATGCAGTGATCGGCGAGCGCAGTTCATGCGCCGCATCTGCCACAAAACGCTGCTGCGACTGTAATGCGCGCGACATCCGGTCGAGCAGAGAATTGAGTTCTGCCACCAGCAGCGATACTTCCTTCGGCACGCCCTTGTCGGAAACCGGCGCCAGCGAGTCGGTGTTTCGGTTTGCCAAGTCGTGCCCGATCCGGTTTAGCGGCGCCAGGGCCGTCGTGACCACCCACCAGGCGGCGGCAATCAGCAGCAGCGAAACGGGGAGCACCGGCCACAGCGAATGTAGCGCCATGGAGATAGTACGGTCGCGCCTGGCATCCATCTTCTGCGCGATCTGGATGACTCGTGTTTCCTTCTGCACGGCGTAAACGCGCCAGTCGCCATTGTCCAGCGTGACATTCGAGTAGCCAAGCGCGCCCTGCTCCGGCAGCACGCGGTAGTTGCGGGACTGATATACGCGCACGCCGTCGTCGGTCCAGATCTGAATCACGAAGCTGAAATCGTCCACCTCGGATGGCGCCTTGTACCAGTCCGTCTGCTGGAAGCCGCTGTCCTGCAATGCCAGCGCCATCTGTTCCATGTGATAGTCGAACAATGTGTTCGAGGCGCGCATCATGGCGCGAAACGACGTCGCGAACTGCAGGCCGGCGGCAATCACGATGGCGGCGCCCAGCAACAGGATCAGGCGGATGCGTAGCGACTGCATCAGACTTTCTCGACCATGTAGCCCAGCCCGCGCACCGTGACGACGAATTGCGCGCCGAGCTTTTTGCGCAATCCATGCACATA
>DATEZO010000003.1:0-4782 GCA_035255485.1 Burkholderiaceae bacterium | reverse complement strand
TGGTTGGCGTGTTTGGGCAGCTGGCGCAATCGCAGAGCGTAGGCGTGGTGTCCTCTTGGCCCACACCGGAATACGTCGCCGCAGCAAAGGCGAGCAAGGCTGCATTTGAGGCCGCTGCGACCGGCTTGCCGCTCGCCGAGTGGCACGACATTAATCGCGGCAGTGAAGCTGAAGTGGTACGACGGATGACGGATTGGGCGCGCCACGCTGACCTGGTTATCATGGGGCAGCATGACGACAAGATCAGCCCTTGTGTTCCTGCTGATCTGACCGAAGAAGTCGTGCTTAATGCCGGGCGCCCCGTACTGATTATCCCTTACATCGGTAAGTTCGCCGAAGTCGGAAAGCGCCCGCTCGTTGCATGGAGTAATGTGCGTGAGGCGGCCCGTGCACTCAATGACGCACTGCCGTTGATGGAAGGGTGTGATAAGGCGACCGTCATATCGTTCGCCACCAACGCGGAAGAGGGGCACAGCGCATGCGATCATGTCATTCGCCATCTGGCCTGCCATGGCATCCAAGCCCAATCGCAAGTCATGCTGGTCACTGACATGGGCATCATGGACATGCTGCTCAACGCAACCACCGACTTGGCGACAGATCTGCTCGTTATGGGCGCCCAGGGACATGTTGGATTGCCGTTTATGAGCCGCGGCGCTGGAACCCGCTACATACTCCGGCACATGACTGTGCCAGTGCTCATGTCCAATTAAGCGTTTGAGTTGGTTGGGGACAAAGAGATTTCAAAGCAACTGCTCCCAGCCGACACAAGCAGGCACTCAGCCGCGGCAAGCCGCATCGATTGCAGCGATTTCGATCTTCCCTGTCTCTCCAGCATGGCTTCGAACGTGCGCTTGGCCGCTGCCCGTCAGGATCACTAATCGCCGTCATCAGGACGCGCGGCGTGATCTGCCACGACACTCCTCCACTTGTCCTTGCACCAGCTGCATACATTTCCTGGCCGCCATTTTTGACAATCGCGATCCGCAAGCGGTGCATTTCAGCCAGGTCGTCGATCGTCTCGTTGTGCTTGATCGCCGAGCCCTTATTTAGGCCGATACAAGGGATATCGGTCACCGGGAACTCGACAGTCAAGACACCGCCCTGCTCCTCCGAAGAGGAGTCGCCGGGTGCGCGATGGCCCGCATCCACTGAGCTTCCAGGAACGTCTTTACATAGGATGTCGTACGGTCCAGTGCGGCGCCGTTGCACCTGAGAAAAATCGTGTTTTTGCGGAGCATCATGGCCGTCTTGAGTTGGAACAGATACCTACATTCGAGCCACGCAGGCAGGCAGGCTTTGGCCGCCCCCAGTAAATGCGGAGTCCCCAGTGCACGGCTGGTATGGATGTGCAATCCGGCTCTTCGGGTCATCTGCTAACAGGCGCGGCCCGCCCCAAAGCGGAAATCGTCTGCTCAAGGCTTGCTAGATTGGATCGTACGTTCACTCCTCCTAATTCTGCTGTTACAGGATCGGGATAAAATGAAATCGCGAAGGAGCCATATCCAAGTATTTCCGTGGTGCAGTCGTGGCAACGATTCCTAATGCGTCAAACTACCTTTTTTACTTTCATTAAAACAAAACATGAAAAAAATATATTCTTTGCTGACAGCGCTGTTCATGGCATCTAATGTGATGGCCGCCGCTGATGCTCCCGTCGAAACTCTTGATTCAGGAGTTAAGGTTCAAAAAATGAAGACCACCCAGGGGCCAAGTCCGAGAGCATCGGATGTGGTGAAAGTTCACTATCGCGGCACGTTACAGGATGGTACGGAGTTCGACAGTTCATATAAACGCGGAGAGCCGACTACATTCCCACTATCCCGCGTAATCCCCTGCTGGACTCAGGCTGTTCAAAGATTGAAGGTCGGCGAAAAGGCCAAATTGTTCTGCCCCGCCAAGACAGCCTATGGCGAACGTGGCGCCGGCGGCGTGATTCCACCGAATAGCGACTTGAATTTCGAGGTCGAACTGCTTGGCATTCAATAGCCAAATGTCTCTCGCATTTTAATCGCAGCAACTCGACAGCAAACCATACGCCCGCGTTTCCCAGTGTTTTGACGTGAATTGCAATATCTGCATTTGAGTGCAGTGGTATGAAGGTTACTCGCTGCTAATAGCCGGGGGCATGCTCGGCACTATCGAAGCACCGGCCGCTATCGACTGTCTTTCAGATGATCACAAGGGCGGGACGAAGGAAAACAACTGCCCTTGAACGACCATCAAAGATTTACGGACGAAGGCGACAACCTCGTACTGAACACAAGTGCAGCCCCTATTCCGCCGTGTTCGGTCCCTCTGGAGGTAGCGATGGTGGATCTTTACGCATGCCATCGACATCGCTGATACGCAGTCGATTGCGTCTGTCGCCCATGAGATCGCGTAACTCCCTGATGCTTAGCCCCGTTTCTTCGTGCATGCGAATAAGCATGGACGCTCCAACAGGTAGTCGAGCGTGCCGGATCTTGCTGATCACTGGTGGGGCAACATCCAGAGCACGGGACAAGGCGGCATCATTTTTTAGATTGAGTCGGTCGATAAGTGCATCCAGCAGTCTGTTCGGGTCATACGTTTGTTGGGAAATCAGGTCGTGATCGGTCATGTTGTCGCCCTTATGCGCTATAAGCTCAGTGATATTAACTGTGATAATAGGAGCACGTGAATGGCAATGATGCAACCATGTCGGTCAATTTGCAGGGAGTCAGACGCGCACTCCGGCGAAGAGAAGACTGCAAAAAGGACTGAATTTAGAGCAATGACTCTCAAGCGACTGACTTCGCGCTTGGTATGGCTGCATGATTTACTACTGTGGTTTTTTTGCGATCAAGAAAAGTTTTTCGAACATCTCTTTACTTGTTGGCTCGTCTTGGGGATGCGCAGCCAGAAATTGCGCCATGCGAATCAATGCAGCTTGGTTATCTTCCGACATGGACTCGTAGAGCTCGAGGAACTCGACTTCTGTGTCCGAAAGAGTATCGTCCTCATTGGAGAGAGCTTCTGCTTGTGAATCAGGCGTCAGACGGGGATGGGTCACTGTTGCGCTTTTTAGGCAGCCAAAAATGTCATGATATTGAGCTTACCGAAGGGAATCAAACCTGGCGCGGCCTTTGATTCGATAATCGCCACAAATCGTAACAGAAAAACGACGTATACAAAGATAAACGGCGGAACGCCAGCAAGCGGTGTTGTGGATCGATGTAATCGAGGCAACTCAGATGGCCACGAACGACGGTATTGCTGGAGGGCGACGGGTGGCCGCACTGGGGAGGATACGCAACAGCGTAAAAGCTGCTGATGGTGGCCCGCCAATTTCAATGCTTTCCACATCGACGCTGGGCTGACTACCGACCTGATTCACATGCGGGCAATCAGTGCCCGCTGTTACACCTCAATCCCTCAAGCCAGTGTCCGAAGATCGATTGGAGACCATCAGAAACAGGCTATCGGGCTCTTGGGCGAGCGACGGAGTAAACTGCATGACAAGGCCTTGTGTCCTTCACCTGCTGCAACCCGAAACACGTTTTTAGAAACGCCATGCCCGATACCTCCTTTCCGCTGTTTGCCGACCTCAAGCTAACTACACCATTGCTGCGCGTGCTGCAGGAACTTGGTTACGAATCCCCATCGCCGATTCAGGCTGCGACGATTCCGCTTTTGCTCGAGGGCCGTGATGTGCTTGGCCAAGCACAGACAGGCACAGGCAAGACTGCCGCGTTTGCCCTGCCCATACTAACGCACATCCAGGCCAGAGCGGCGGCGCCACAGGCCTTGGTGCTGGCGCCGACGCGCGAACTGGCAATCCAGGTGGCAGAGGCCTTCCAGCGGTATGCCACGCACATTCCCGGTTTTCATGTGCTGCCGATTTATGGCGGCCAGAGCTACGGTCCCCAATTGAGCGCGTTGCGGCGGGGCGTGCATGTGGTAGTGGGTACTCCCGGCCGTGTTATCGACCACATCGAAAAGAATTCGCTGGACCTCTCGCAGCTCAAAACATTGGTGCTCGACGAAGCGGACGAAATGCTACGCATGGGATTCATCGATGATGTGGAAACGATTCTGCAACAAACGCCGGAATCGCGCCAGACCGCATTGTTCTCAGCGACGATGCCGCCTGCGATTCGCCGCATTGCGCAAACCTACCTGCGTAATCCCAGCGAAGTGACCATCGCCGCCAAAACCGGCACAGCGGACAACATCCGTCAGAGATACTGGCTCGTCAGCGGCATGCACAAACTCGATGCGCTGACCCGTATCCTGGAAGCTGACCCGTTCGACGGCATGATCATCTTTGCGCGTACCAAGCTTGGCACGGAAGAGCTGGCAACCAAACTGCAGGCGCGCGGATTCTCCGCCGCGGCAATCAATGGTGACATGGCACAGCAACAGCGGGAACGCACCATCCAGCTACTCAAGGACGGCAAGATCGATATTCTGGTAGCAACGGATGTCGCCGCGCGTGGGCTCGACGTCGAGCGGATCAGCCATGTCATCAATTACGATGTGCCGTACGACCCGGAGAGCTATACCCATCGCATTGGCCGCACCGGCCGCGCCGGACGCAGCGGCGAGGCGATCCTGTTTATCGCTCCGCGTGAGAGAAACCTGCTCAAGGCAATCGAGCGCGCGACGCGCCAGCCGGTGGCGCTGCTGGAACTGCCCACCATTCAGGCCGTTAACAATGTGCGCGTTGCCAAATTCAAGGACCAGATCAGCAACACGCTGGCAGCCGGCGGTCTGGAAGAATTCCAGTCACTGATTGAAGACTATGAGCGTGAGAAGAAT
>DATEZO010000002.1:0-33324 GCA_035255485.1 Burkholderiaceae bacterium | reverse complement strand
TATCGTACGCGTCAGCATTAAACGTATTGCATCGAAGGCACATGCCTGAAGACAGTCGTTCCAATACCGGGAGGAGTGCGTTACGTCGTATCGCCTCCCGGTATCCGATTCGCTGGTGTGAATGAAACAAGTGCCGGATCGCGAGAGAATCTGTGCTGGTTCTTCAAGCGGGGCAAATTGATCTTCATGGGTTAGTGCCCATGACAAGATTGCGATAGCGACTTGCTATGCAGTCCTGCACACTGTACTTGATTCGGATGGCGGTACGGTTGTTCGTCGCGGATCGGGAGCGAGCGGGATGCCATTTCTGACGGAAGTCATTTCCGCCAGAATGGAGAGAGCGATCTCGGGCGGGGTACGGCTGCCGATATGCAAGCCGATCGGGCCATACAGACGGCTGATCTGCTCGGGTGACAGATCAAACAGCTTGAGTCGCTCGCGACGCTTTGCATTGTTGGCACGAGAGCCGAGGGCGCCGACATAGAATGCGGGCGACTTGAGCGCCTCCAGCAACGCCAGATCGTCCAGCTTTGGGTCATGAGTCAATGCCGCTACCGCGCTATGCGCATCCAGCCGCATGGCGATTACGACATCATCGGGCATGTCGCGAATCACTTCAACGCCCGGCAGAGTCCAGACATCCGCATATTCTTCGCGCGGATCGCACACGGTAACCTGGTAATCCAACGCCTGCGCAAACTGCGCCAGATAGGTCGATAACTGGCCGGCGCCGATGATCAGCAGGCGATGGCTCGGGCCACAAATATTCTTGAGAGTAACCCCGTCGAATACACAAGGTGCGCCATCCGAATCTGCGGTGGTCACTCGTACTTCTCCGGTTGCCAGATCCAGCGTGCGCGATACAGTCTTGCCGCTGCCTAGCAGATCCAGGATTTCTTCGATCCAGGAGCAGGAAAGCATCGGCTCCAGCACAAGCTGGAGCGTGCCACCGCAGGGCAGGCCAAAACGCCTGGCATCATCGCCGGAGACACCGTAACTGGTTATCTCCGGTTTTGACAGGCCCAGCCTGCCGTTTTTCACGCGTTCGATCAGGTCGTCTTCAATGCAACCGCCAGATACCGATCCGACGACCAGGCCATCATCGCGGATTAGCATGGTTGCGCCAACAGGGCGCGGTGCGGAACCCCAGGTACGGGTCACCGTACCAAGGGTTGCCTTATGCCCCAGTTGCGCCCATGAAAGAGCGGTTTTCAATACCTGAAGATCGACGCTGTCCATATCACGCCGCGTCGGTGGCCAGCAGTCGTTGAATCAGGCGGCGTGCCAACACCGGCATTACCTTGCGGCGATAAGTCGCCGGTGTAATGGTGGTTTCCATCGGGCCGACCTGCTTGCGCATGGTCTTGTCCAGCTGGGTCAATGCTTCCTCGATCGGTAGCGCACATAGTTCGCCGAGGCCGGTAATTGCCAGCGGACGTGAATCGGCGCCGGTGGTGGCGATGTGCAGATCACGCATCTTGCCATTTTCGAAACGGAAGGCAACCGCAACGCCCGCCAACGGGAAATCAATTGCACCGCGCGTACGGATTTTTTCGTAGCCGGAACGCATCCCATTTGCTGCCGGCATGCGTACCGCCGCCAGCAATTCGCCGGGTGCGAGCTTCAGATAGCCGATGCCGTCATCGGCGTAAATGTCGGCCAATGGCACATCGCGCAGGCCGGCAGGTCCGGCGATTTCCGCGATTGCACCGTGCACGATCAGGGTAGGCGCCAGGTCGCCGCTATAGGCGGCATAGCAGCGCGACGACTTGGGTGCGACACGGCAGGTATCGCCGACCAGCTTCATGCAAAAGTTGTTGGCGGTGCGCCATGGCTCGCTTTGATTGTAGTAACGGCAGCGCGTATCGAGGCATAGATTGCCGCCGACAGTGCCGACTGCGCGGTGGGTCGGGCCGGCAATCGCCAGCGCCGCTTCCGCTACCGCCGCGTAATCGCGCGCCACCAGCGGATGTGCGGACAATTCTTCCAGGGTGGTGCCGGCGCCAATGCGCATTCCTTTGGCATCAGTGCTGATGCCTCGCAGTTCCGCGACGCCTGAGAGATCGACCAGTGTGTCGGCATGTACCAGGCCGTGCCGCATTGCGGCCAGCAAATCGGTGCCACCGGCCAGAAAACGGGTTTCTCCGGCACCGGCGCGGGCAGCGACCGCTTCGGCAATCGAACGCGGATGCAGCAGGTTAAAGTTGGGCAGCAGTTCCATCAGGCGACTTCCTTTTCAGTGACGGTGGGTGCGGGCTCTTTGCGTGCCGCAGTGCGCTTGCGGCCGGACAAGGCTTCCAATACCCGATCAGGGGTGAGCGGCAACTGGTTGATTGCAGTGCCGGTTGCGTTTTGTACCGCGGCGGCAATGGCCGCCGGTATGCCAGCCAGCGGGCCTTCGCTGGCCTCCTTGGCACCGAACGGGCCATTCGGATCCATGCTTTCAACGATGAAGACATCAATATCAGGCGATTCGACAAAGGTCGGCACGCGGTATTCCAGCATGCTGGCCGCAGCATGCTTGCCATCCTTGCCGTAGCAGGTTTCCTCCGACAGTGCCTGGCCCATGCCCATCCACACCGCGCCTTGCACCTGGCCTTCGACTGATAGTGGATTGATCGCATAGCCGCAATCCATTGCGGTCCATACCTTTTCGACTTTTACCGTACCGAGATCGCGATCGACGCTGACTTCGACGACGGATGCCGCATACGAAAATCCCATGGTGGAACCGACTGCACCGCCTTTTTGCTTGCCACCCTGGAATTCGATCGGGCAAGTATAAGTGCCCTTGACGGTGAGCGTGCCGGTGTCGATCAGCGCTTCCGCCACTACGTCGTTGAATGCCACCGTGCGTTCCGGCTGGCCGAACACGGCATAGGCTTCGCCCAGGCAGTCGACCTGTTCCGGGGATACTTTCAGGCGGCGTGCGGCGGCTTCAACCAGGATTTTTTTCAGGTTTTCAGCGGCCTGGATCGCGGCATTGCCAACCATGAACGTGACGCGCGACGAATAAGAGCCGTTGTCCTTCGGTGTAATTGCCGAATCGTTGGCGATCACGCGCACCCGGCCGTAATCTACCCCCAGCACTTCGACAATCGCTTGCGCCAGAATGGTCGATGAACCTTGGCCGATATCGGAAGCGCCGGTCAGAATCGTGATGCCGGCATCGAAATCCAGTTTCAGGATGATGGTTGCATGCGGCTCGCCGGTCCAGTGCACAGGTTTGGCCGAGCCGCTGACGAAATGCGCGCAGGCGATGCCCAGTCCGCGTCCCGGCGGCATGTGATTGATGCGCTCGTTCCAGCCGCTGGCCTGCTCCACTTTGTCGATGCATTCGCCCAGACCGTAGGACATGATCTTGAGACCGTTGATGGTGTCGGTCGGCGTAACCAGCAGATTGCGACGGCGCACTTCAACCGGATCAAGCCCGAGCTCCTTGGCCATTGAATCCAGCAGAGCTTCGAAGCCGAAGCGGGTATTGACAGTGCCGTGGCCACGCATCGCACCGCATGGCGGGGTGTTGCAGTAGACGCGGTAGCCGTCGTACTTGACGGCCGGGATGTCGTACAGGCCGTTGAGTAGCGCACCGGCGTACAGGATGGTGACGATGCCGTAGCCGCCATAAGCGCCGCCGCGCATCATCATTTCCAGATGGCAGGCCGTGATGCGGCCGTCGCGCTTCATGCCGATTTTCATGCGCATGCTGCTTTCGGGCCGGCCGCGGTGGGTAAGGAAGGTCTCTTCGCGCGATAGTTTCATGCGCACGGTACCCCTGGCGGCGCGTGCCAGCAACGCACAGACCACCTCGAAGTTGAGCGTTTCCGTGCGCGCGCCAAAACCGCCGCCGACGAATGGCTTGATGACGCGGATGCGGGAGGTATCCAGGCCAAGACAGTTGGCCAGGGTCAGATGTACATAGTACGGCACCTGCGAGACTGACTGCAGCGTGAGCTGATCGCGTTCGGCGTCATAGGTTGCTATCGCTGCATGCGGCTCCATATGTGCGTGGGTTACTTCGGCGCACTGGAAGGAGTCTTCGCGCACCAGGTCAGCGGCGGCAAAACCGGCTTCCGTATCGCCGAACTCATTGTGTACTTCGCGCTCGATATTGCCCTTCTTGTTGTCATGCAGCAGCACGGCATCTGGTGCGCGGGCACTGGCGGCATCGGTGTACACCGGCAGTTCGCGCACTTCCATGCGAATCAGCCTGAGTGCGGCGGCGGCTGTGGCTTCGTCCACTGCCGCTACGGCAGCAACCGGTTCGCCGAAGTAGCGCACCTTGTCGCGGGCCATCGGGAATTCGTTTTGCGCGATCGGCAGGATGCCGTAGGGCTTGTCGCATGCATCGCCGGTGACGATTGCTACCACGCCCGGCAACTTCAACGCCTCGCTAATATCGACTTTGATAATCTCGGCATGGGCGTACGGGCTGCGGTAAATTCTTCCGACCAGTGCATCCGGAGCAAACAGGTCGGCAGTATAGCGTGCGCGGCCGGTAACTTTTTCGATGCCGTCGATCAGGGCAATGCGCTGGCCGGCGCCTTTGTTGGGTTGTTGGCTCATGCGGGCACTCCTTCATTGCGGCCGGCGCTGGCAGCCTGCACCGATTCGATGATTTTCACGTAACCGGTGCAGCGGCACAGATTGCCCGCCAGCGCAGCCCGGATCTCGTCCACGGAAGGGTTGGCATTCTCGCGCAGCAGGGCTTCGGAAGCCATGATCATGCCGGGTGTGCAAAAGCCGCACTGAGTGCCCAGTTTTTCGTTGAACGCATTCTGAAGCACCGACAGTCGACCTCCTTTGGCGAGCGATTCGATCGTTTCGACCTCTCGACCGGCTACGCTTGCCGCCAGCGTCAGGCAGGCCAGCCGCGGCGTACCGTCCACCAGCACGGTGCATGCGCCACACTCGCCGCCATCGCAACCCTGCTTGGTGCCGGTGAGGTTCAGTGCTTCGCGCAGATAATCGATCAACAGCAGATTGTCCGCTATTGCGTCTTCGCGCGCCTGGCCGTTGATTCTCATCGGGACAACTGTTTTCATGAAGTCTTCTCCTCGATTATTAATGCATAAAATTCTGTGACGATGCATAAGGATAGCGCAAAATTAGTTTTATATAAAACTAATTTTGAAGGAAATTCCATTTGCGGAACCGGGATTGCCAAAGCCATGCAATCCGGCATGATTGACAAAAAGCGGTTCAGAAAGGAACGAGTCGGAAAACTCTGTGGTATTGATCTGATGACACCAGGCGTGGCGCGGGTGCGCAAGATGGGCGGCCAAGGACCTGCGCTCCCTGACGGTATGGGGCGAGGATGGTGTGACAGGCTTGGTGCAAGTTGAAAAGCGGGGAGTATGTTTAAAAAAGCTTGAAATACGGAGTAATAATAACGGCTTTTAAAAATACAGGGCCTAGTATTATGCGCGGTAAAGGCTACCTCTGAATCGGGTTTTCTGTCTCTGGTGAACCTGAAAACGATGTCTTGCGCCAATATTCCGCTTGTCCATACGCATGCCGCAAAAACTCGACGAAGGCGCGGATGCGCAGTGGCAGGTGATGCCGTTGCGCAAAGACTGCATGGATATCGTTGCCGGGCGCCGCGAATTCGTCGAGGACCGTCACCAGTTTGCCGGATTCAATCGCGGAACCGACTTCCCACATCGAGCGCCATGCCAGCCCTTTGCCCGCCAAAGCCCAGTCGTGCAGCACTGCGCCATCGTTGCAGACCATGTTGCCGTTGACCTTCAGCGTCACATTCTTGCCATTCTGATGAAATGTCCAGCCGCGCTGGCTACCCTCGCTGCTGATTGCCAGACAGTTATGCTTTACCAATTCATCGAGGGACAATGGCACGCCGTAGCGTTTGAGATAGGCGGGCGCGCCAACCACTACCCGCTGGTTGTCGGCCAGCTTGACGCCGACCAGGCTGGAGTCCGTCAAGGCGGCGATACGGATCGCCACATCGACGCCTTCACCGATCAGATTGACTACACGGTCGCTCAGGTTCAAGGTCACGCTGACATCGCGGTGTTGCGCGAGAAAGGAAGGAATCAGCGGTGCGACATGCTGACGGCCGAATCCGGCCGGCGCGGAAATCAGCAAATGGCCACTGGCATGGGCACTGCGCTCGGATACTGCCGATTCGGCATTTTCCAGATCGATAAGGATTTTCTGGCAGTCTTCCAGGAAGGCCATGCCCTCGTCGGTCAATGCAATCTTGCGCGTGGTGCGTTGCAGCAGCTTGACGCCGAGCCGTTTTTCCAGCGCATCCAGCCGTCGTCCGATCATGGCTGGCGCAATCCCCTCGGCGCGGGCGGCGGCAGACAAACTACCCTTGGCGGCGACGTCGACAAATGTGGCAATCTGCTTAAAGTGGCTCATCGGGCGGTCATATTTTATTTGATACTAAAACGCAATAATATAGTGATTAATGATCTGGTTTATGAGAAATAATATCGAATATACTTTGGCATTCCTAGGCTACCTCGCTGTTTTCAAAGTCTGATGATTCAAGCCATTACTTTCAGCACTGACGAAACGCTGTTCGATGTCGATTCAATCGATACACGTGCATCAGGGATTTTTCTTCGGCGCGGGGCAGTATTGGCTACGCCGTGGCGCGACAAGCAGACCGAGGGTTGACGGAGACCAAATGAGTGCCTGGCAAATTGCCTTGGTGTGTATAGCAGCTTTTTGTGCCGGTGCGATGAATTCGGTCGCCGGTGGCGGCACCTTTTTTTCTTTTCCCGCACTGCTTGCCGTTGGCGTACCGCCAGTCGTTGCCAATGCCAGCAATTCGGTCGCGCTGTGGCCAGCCAGTTTGTCCGGAGCTTGGGCATACCGCAAGGAACTGGCGCATTACAAGCGCTATCTGGTTCCGATGGGGATCATCTCCTTGATTGGCGGCATTGGCGGCGGGCTGCTGTTGCTGTCTACTAAAGACGCGACTTTTTCCAGGCTGATCCCATGGCTGCTGCTGTTTGCTACGGTGCTGTTTGCGTTTTCAGGCAAAATCTCTGCCTTGTTGCGTGGTGTGGATTCCGGCAAACCCGGCAACAGCACCATCTCGCTTGCGGGTCAGGCGGTGGTATCCGTATACGGTGGATTTTTCGGTGCCGGCATGGGAATTCTGATGCTGGCCAGCCTGGCGATGGCAGGACATGACGATGTGCATGAAATCAACGCCATCAAGAATCTCTTGTCAGCTGTGATCTACAGTGTCACCGTACTGACTTTCGTGATTGCCGGTGCAGTCAGCTGGCCGTACACCATCATCATGCTCGTCACGGCAACCTTGGGCGGCTATTGGGGAGTGACTGTTGCGCGCAAGATTCCTGCGCTGTGGCTGCGTCGCTTCATCATCGCGGTCGGCCTTATCCTGACCGTATTCTATTTCTATAAAACGCTGTAAAACAATTCTTACACCTTCACAGGAGAATAACATGGCACTGCAACTTCCCTCCGGCATGGAAATCAAGGCCGAGATCAAACCAGGATATGACCAAGTCCTGACCGCCGAAGCGCTGGCGCTGGTCGCCAAGCTGTCGCGCGCGTTCGAGCCGCGCCGTCAGCAACTGCTGGCGACCCGCGTCGAGCGCGCCAAACGCCTGGATGCCGGCGAGCGCCCGGACTTTCTGGCCGAAACGAAGCACATCCGCGAAGGCGACTGGAAAATTGCGCCGATTCCAAAGGCACTGGAATGCCGCCGCGTCGAAATCACCGGCCCGGTCGAGCGCAAGATGGTGATCAACGCGCTGAATTCCGGCGCCGACAGCTACATGACCGATTTCGAGGATTCCAATACGCCGAACTGGGATAACCAGATCACCGGCCAGTTGAACATGATCGAAGCCGTGCGCAAGACCATTTCGCTGGAGCAGGGCGGCAAGAGCTACAAGCTGAATGACAAGACCGCTACCTTGGTGGTGCGCCCACGCGGCTGGCATCTCGACGAAAAGCATGTACTGGTCGATGGCAAGCGTATCTCCGGCGGCATTTTCGACTTCGCGCTGTTCATGGTCCATAACGCCAAGGAGCAACTGGCGCGCGGCGCCGGCCCGTATTTCTATCTGCCGAAGCTGGAATCGCATCTGGAAGCACGCCTGTGGAACGATATCTTCGTGATGGCGCAAAATGAGCTCGGCCTGCCGCAAGGCACGATCAAGGCCACGGTGCTGATCGAGACCATTCTCGCCGCGTTCGAAATGGACGAAATCCTGTACGAACTGCGCGAACACAGTTCCGGACTGAATGCCGGCCGCTGGGACTATATCTTCTCCTGCATCAAGAAGTTCAAGATTGACCAGAACTTCTGCCTGGCCGACCGCGCCAAGGTCACAATGACTGCGCCGTTCATGCGCGCGTATGCGTTGTTGCTGCTGAAGACTTGCCACAAGCGTAATGCACCGGCGATCGGCGGTATGTCGGCGCTGATTCCGATCAAGAACGATCCGGAAAAGAACGACATCGCCATGGGTGGCGTGCGCAGCGACAAGGCGCGCGATGCGACCGACGGCTACGATGGCGGCTGGGTGGCGCATCCGGGCCTGGTCGAACTTGCCATGACCGAATTCACGAAAGTGCTGGGCGACAAGCCGAACCAGATCGAAAAACAACGCCCGGACGTCAATGTCACGGCCGCCGATCTGCTGAATTTCCAGCCGGAGACGCCGATCACCGAAGCCGGACTGCGTTACAACATCAATGTCGGCATCCATTATCTCGGCGCCTGGCTGGCCGGCAACGGTTGCGTGCCGATCCACAATTTGATGGAAGATGCAGCAACGGCTGAAATCAGCCGTTCGCAGGTCTGGCAGTGGATTCGCTCGCCCAAGGGGGTTCTGGAAGATGGCCGTAAAGTAACGGCCGACATGGTGCGCGCAATGATCCCGGAAGAATTGGCCAAGGTGAAGCAGATCGTGGGCAACGGCGCCAGCTACGACCGTGCAGCGCAAATTTTTGAGGAAATGTCCACTTCCGAAACCTTTGCGGAATTTTTGACCTTGCCGCTGTACGAAGAAATTTGAGCCGGATCGTACGATGAAAACCGGAAACGGCTAAGACCGGTTTAAGTGCATTGCTGAAAACAGCGCCCGTGATGCAATCCGCGGGCGTTGTTTTTATATGTACAACCTTATTTGGACGATTGATCCGATTTGGAGCAACATTTGCCCATGATGTTCAAAGATAAAGCAGTCCAAATGAATTGGTACCAAAACTTATGTGGATCTGCCTGGATGTGACCCGGGATATGACCATTATCTGCTATGGAGAATGCCAAATATGCTGATTCCGGACGTTTTCATCAAGCTGGCACAAGGATTGCGGTAGGGATGGCGTGCGCTTCGCACTGGCTTCCAAATACACAATCTATTTCTTGACGAGGACGACATGAATCTTGCAGATATCAGCAAACTGGGCGTTAAAAATCCCTACAAGCAACGCTATGACAATTACATCAACGGCAAATTCGTGGCGCCAACCAACGGCGAGTATTTCCAGAATGTGACACCGATCACCGGCCAGCCGTTTTGCGAAATTGCGCGTTCTACCGCAGCTGATATTGAGTTGGCATTGGATGCCGCCCATGCAGCCAAGCGTACATGGGGTCGTACCTCGCCGGCTGAACGTTCCAATATCCTGAACAAGATCGCCAACCGGATGGAAGAAAACCTGGCGCTCCTGGCTACTGCCGAAACCATTGATAACGGCAAGCCGATCCGTGAAACCATGGCCGCCGATATCCCGCTGGCGATCGATCATTTCCGTTACTTCGCTGGTTGCATCCGGGCTCAGGAAGGCTCTGTGGCAGAGATCGATTCCGAAACCTATGCTTACCATTTCCACGAGCCGCTGGGTGTTGTTGGACAGATCATTCCGTGGAATTTCCCGATCCTGATGGCGGTCTGGAAACTGGCGCCGGCATTGGCCGCCGGTAACTGCGTGGTGCTGAAACCCGCCGAGCAAACACCCGCTTCGATCATGGTCCTGATCGAATTGATCGGCGACCTGCTGCCGCCTGGCGTGCTCAATATCGTCAACGGTTTTGGCCTGGAAGCCGGCAAGCCACTGGCCTCCAGCAAGCGCATTGCCAAGATCGCCTTCACTGGCGAAACCGGCACCGGTCGCCTGATCATGCAATACGCATCGCAAAACATCATTCCGGTAACGCTGGAACTGGGCGGCAAATCGCCGAACATCTTCTTTGCCGACGTGCTGGACAAGGATGATGCTTTCTTCGACAAGTGCCTGGAAGGTTTTGCCATGTTTGCCCTGAATCAGGGCGAAGTATGCACTTGCCCGTCACGGGTGCTGGTCCAGGAATCGATCTACGAGCAATTCATCGAGCGTGCGGTCAAGCGCGTGGCTGCTATCAAGCAGGGCAATCCGCTCGACAGTTCGACCATGATTGGTGCCCAGGCATCGCAGGAGCAACTGGAAAAAATCATGTCGTACATGGATATCGGCAAGCAGGAAGGTGCCAAGGTATTGATCGGCGGCGCGCAAAACCATCTGGATGGCGATTTAAAGGGCGGCTATTACGTGCAGCCGACTGTGTTCCAGGGTAATAACAAGATGCGTATATTCCAGGAAGAAATCTTTGGCCCGGTGGTGTCGGTTACTACCTTCAAGGACGAAGAAGAGGCGTTGTCAATTGCCAACGATACGCTGTATGGACTGGGCTCGGGCCTGTGGACACGCGATGGTTCTCGCGCATTCCGAGTTGGCCGTGAAATCCAGGCTGGCCGTGTCTGGACCAATTGCTATCATTTGTATCCGGCGCATGCAGCGTTTGGCGGCTACAAGCAATCCGGCATCGGACGTGAAAATCACAAAATGATGCTGGATCATTATCAGCAAACCAAGAATCTGCTGGTCAGTTATAACCCGAAGGCAATGGGATTCTTCTGATCGAAGACTTGAACTGATGTATAGATTTGGCGTGCCATGCGGGTGGCATGGCACGCCAATCCAACTTAATGCAAGGAAAACCAATGGATTCTCCCGTTTTGCGCGTCACCGCCACTGCGGAGGCGCTCGAACTGATTGCGACGCTAAGAGAAAAGTACGGAACCCTGATATTTTTCCAATCCGGGGGCTGCTGTGACGGTAGTGCGCCAATGTGTTATCCGAGCGGCGAGTTCAGTGTCGGCACTGCCGATGTCTATCTAGGCGATCTGGGCGGTGTGCCGTTTTACATCGGCTCCGAACAGTATGAATACTGGAAGCACACACAACTGATCATCGATGTCACCAAGGGCAATGGCGGCATGTTTTCACTAGAAAACGGTTCGGGAAAACGCTTTCTGACCCGGTCGCGCCTGTTTACCGACGAAGAATGGAATGCGCTGGAAGCGGCAAAACTGGTTTCGCCATAATTGCTACCAAGTCCACTCGAAACAGCCACACAACGCCTCCCTTTGGCATACTTTTCGTGACGGTAGCTGATGCGCAGGATAAATCCGTGAGCGAACCAGGCAACTACTGCCTTGTCCCGTCCCATATTGCTGGAAATCAGCTGTCATTAGTTGTCAATTGCATCATGCAAGCGCTGGCGTAAATTACAGTCTTGCTGCCAACTTTTCCGTTCCGCATTCCCATTGATTTCAGCAAGCAGTTCAGCAGGGTTTTTTTCGATTTGTGCAAGCAGCAGTCGCTCGGCAATCCGGACATCCGGTAGCACTACTCCGTAAAACGCCACTGTATCGCCGTGCTGGATCAATAACGTCGGGAAATTTTCGACATCCAGGTCGCCTGCCACATCGGCTTCATCTTCGATATCAATCCATACGAAACGCGTGTCCGGATGTTTCGCTGCCAATGCATCGAAAGACGTGCGATAGGCACGGCACACATCGCACCATGCGGCGCACAGGCATGCAACGACCCATGTATCGCCGGATAATGCTGCGGCCAGTTCAGCGCGGTTATTGCGCTCTAGTAGGAGAGTGGACATCCTTGTATTTTACAGCGAAGCACCTATGCGCTTCCAGATTGAGTGGCCGACTGTCTGGCTCCATGTAATTAACAACATTACCGCAAGGGCAACCGGCGCTTTTGCGGCAAGCCGTAAAAGCGGATGATGCAACGCCGAAGCAGGCGTGCGCGGTAAAATATGCGCATGACGATCATTATTTCTGTTGAAACTTCTTCCGAGCTCGCTTCTGCGGCATTGTTACGTGACAATCAAGTGCTGATGCGCGAAACATCGGGTGTCCATACGCATTCGCAGACGATTTTGCCGATGGTGCAGAGTCTGTTGGCGCAAGCAGGCATGACGCTTGCTGAATGTGATGCTGTTGCCTTCGGGGCCGGCCCAGGGTCGTTTACCGGAGTGCGCACTGCCTGCGGTATCGCGCAGGGGCTGGCTTTCGGGCTGGATCTTCCGGTTGTACCGATTGTCACATTGGAAGCAATGGCTGAAGCCTGCCGCGCAACAACCGGCGCGACCGATGTACTGGCAATTCTGGATGCCCGGATGGGTGAAGTCTATTGGGCGCAATACCGGTTTTTGGATCAATGGCAAGTTGTCGTTGAGCCTGTTCTATCTGCACCCGCCGAGGTGTCACCATCAGGCGTAGTGGTTGCCTGCGGTAATGGCCTCGCCGCATACGCTGCGGATTTCCAGAGCCAACCCTTGATCCAAACCAGCCATTCCACTCTGATGCCGCATGCAACGCATGTCGCGCAACTGGCACGCCTTGCCCTGATACAGGGTAGAAATGTTGCCGCGCGCGATGCCCAGCCGATTTATCTGCGCAACAAGGTGGCGCTGACAATAAACGAACGCCTGACAAGGATCAATGCATGAGTTCGCTACAGCAACTATCGCTGATATCCGCATCACTGCAGTTTGCGCGCATGGGCATACAGGATCTGGCGGAAGTGCAGCGTATCGAGGAAGATATCTATCCCTTTCCATGGACGACGGGAAATTTTGCGGATTCTCTTGAAAACGGTTATGAAACGTGGATTGTGCGCGAGAAGTCAGGTGCTCTGGCAGCTTATTTCCTGATGATGCTTGCTGTGGATGAAGCGCATTTGTTGAATGTTTCGGTACGGCGTGATTTGCAAAGACGTGGCCTTGGCCGCATGCTTCTGGATAAAACAGTCAGCGTGGCGCGGGAAAAGGGCATGACCTCCGTCTTGCTCGAAGTCAGGCCTTCCAATGTGCATGCACTGGTGGTGTACGAGCGCTACGGATTTGTGCGGATCGGGCTACGTAAAGGCTACTACCCGGCGGATGGCAGTACGCGTGAAGATGCGATTGTAATGAGATTGAACATATGACATCGACAGATCGCAACCAGCATTTTCTGGATGAAATGGGTGTGGGTCCAGTCTGGACGCGTCGCCATAAGGTCATCTTGCCAGGCGTGATATCAGGAGATGACCAGACGTTTCAAGAAAGTGCGCCTGATGGCGGGGCGCAAGCGCGTCAGCAACCAGCGCAGCCCGATATCGGCCAAATGGGATGGGATGAACTGAAAGCCGTTGTAGCTGAATGCACGAAATGCGGATTGTGCGAACACAGGAAGCATACGGTCTTTGGCACAGGCGATGAAAACGCACAATGGCTGTTCGTCGGCGAAGGCCCTGGCCGCAACGAGGATCTGCAGGGCGAACCTTTTGTCGGTCCGGCTGGAAAGCTGTTGGACAACATGCTGCGGGCGATGGGTCTCCGGCGCGGTGCAAACGCCTATATCGCCAATATCGTCAAATGTCGCCCCGCTGATGAAAATGGCAAGGACCGGCCGCCAACCGCGCAGGAGGCAGCTGCTTGCCTGCCTTATCTGCAGCGACAGATTGCGTTGATCCGGCCGGCTGTCATAGTCGCGCTGGGAAAGACCGCCGCATTATCGATGCTCGGCCTGGACCCTGCGACGCCGGTATCCAAATTGCGCGGTACGGTGCATCGCTACGCGGAATTGCCGTTGATCGTGACTTATCATCCCGCTTATTTATTGCGCAGCCCGCTGGAAAAGCGCAAGGCATGGGCCGATTTGTGCCTGGCGATGAATGCGCATGCCGGCATTTCACAATAAGCATCCTGATGCTTTCCAGGCTGACTTTCACCGGCGCTGGAATCATTTGCGCGACCCTCATGTCCGCGCGCTTGCATGGCTGCTGGATGCTCCTGATTTACTGGATCCCGATGCGTTGCAATGGCATGGCAGGATTGCTTCACTTTCCAGTCGTGCGGTAGACGATGCGTATGCCTGGCTCAATGTGCTGGACCGCGAGCCGGCCACCTTGCATGCCAGGCTCGATCTTCAGCCGGTTACCCGGCTAGGCCGTTATGCCGAAAAGCTGATGGCATTTTATTTTTCCTATCGGCAAATCCTGCATGCGAGCGGCGTACAGGTCAGATCGGCAAAGAACGACACCATCGGTGAATTCGACTTCCTGTTGCGTTGCGGCGACGCCCTGGTTCATTGGGAGTTCGCAGTTAAATTCTATTTGTTGAAGTCAAGTGGCTCCAGAAGCGAGGCGGACTATTTCATCGGCCCAAACCTGGCTGATACGCTCGACGCGAAGATGCGCAAAATACTGGATCGCCAGCTATCCCTGGCGCAGCATCCAGCCGCACAGCATTATTTGCCGCAGCCGGTTGCCAGCGCACGGGCGTTGGTGAAAGGTTGGCTGTTTTACCATGCCGGTGACGGTATTTTGCCAACGGCGACCGGCGTGTCGCGGAACCACTGCCGTGGATTCTGGTGTGCACTGGCGGAGTCGGAAATGCTGGATGCGGAACGCTATGTCATTTTGCCCAGATTGCAGTGGCTGGCTCCGGCACAAGTGCGGCTGGAAGATACGCTCGACAAGCCAGCTCTGCAGCGGTCGCTTGCCGCGCATTTTGCATGGGATTCAATGCCGGTACTGGTGGCCCTGCTTGCGCCACAGGAAAAGGACGCACTGGAAACCTGCCGGGGATTCATCGTGCCGGACGACTGGCCGGTCCGGGCGGCCAAACGTATCAGTGATTAATGCACGTGCTCGCCAATCAGCGCGAGCGAATCATTTTCCCGCTGGTTTAATTTATGCCGGCGCATGATCAGCATGACGCTGCCCGATACAAACAAGCCGAACGCGACAATGATGATATTGACATTCAAGTTCAGCTTCACCATGAATGCATAGAACACCAGCATCGTCAGTACTGACATGTTTTCATTGAAATTCTGCACTGCGATGGAATGGCCGGCACTCATCAACACATGTCCCCGGTGCTGCAGCAAGGCATTCATCGGCACGACGTAGTAGCCGGCCAGTGCACCAATCAAGGTCAGCAAAAGGTAAGCCCACCATACGTTTTGTACCAATGTCATGAGCATGACAGCAATTCCCATGGCAATCCCCAAAGGCATGACAGACAAGGATTTTCGCAAGGGAACAAAGCGTGCCGCGGCGATGGCGCCCAATGCGACGCCGAGTGCAAAAACCCCTTGGAATATTGCAGCCTTGTCGAGCGGCATATGGAGGGAGGATTCTGCCCATTTCAGCATGATGAATTGCAGCGTGGCTCCCGCGCCCCATATCAAAGTGGTTACCGCCAACGAAATCTGACCCAGCTTGTCTTGCCACAAGGTGGTGAAACATCCGGCAAAATCGCCAATGAGTTTGGCTGGGTTGTGTTCCTGGTGCCGGTAGTGCGCGCCGGTATCGGGTATCCTCAGATTGAACAGGGCGGCAACTACATAAACGAGGACAATTACTGCCAAGGCAGCCTCGGCGGGCGTATCGATCCCGGTGTTCATCAAGGGAAGATCAATACTGAGTAACATTGCGGATACGCGTGAATTGACAAGGCCGCCGCCCATCACCGTACCAAGAATGATCGATATGACCGTCAAGCCTTCGATCCAGCCGTTGGCGGCAACCAATTTTTCTGGCGGTAATAATTCAGTGAGAATTCCGTATTTTGCAGGCGAATAGGCGGCGGCGCCGAATCCGACTACCGCATAGGCCAGCAGCGGATGTACATTGAAAAACATCAACGCACAGCCGCTTATCTTGACAAGATTGGTAACGAACATGACGCGCCCTTTGGGCAGCGCATCGGCGAATGCGCCGACAAAGGCGGCAAGCAGTACGTAAGACAGAACAAAAAACAGCTTCAACAACGGAGTCATCCAGCTTGGGGATTGCATTTCCGCCAATAGTGCGATGGCTGCAATGAGGAGTGCATTGTCTGCAAGCGACGAAAAAAACTGCGCCGCCATGATGGTATAAAACCCGCGCTTCATTCGCATGTCAGATGTAACGAAATGTCTCCGGCTTGCTTTATACCATGAAAACCTGGGTAATCTCCCTGATTTGTCGAGCGTGAAGGTTGCGCGCTCCGGTAAAATCAGGGATTCGTTTCCTAATCATTATTGAAAATAATCTTATGCCAAGGCCGCTCGTTGCCACAATTGACATACATGCAATGCAACACAATCTTGCTGTTGCGAAACAGTGCGCTCCGCACTCGAAAACCTGGGCAGTGATAAAGGCAGATGCGTATGGCCACGGATTGGCGCGCGGCATGCACGCTTTTGCCGAAGCTGACGGGCTGGCCCTGATCGAAATGGAAAATGCAGTACGGTTGCGCGAGATGGGTTGGCAAAAGCCGATTCTTCTACTGGAAGGATTTTTCGAGCCGGTCGATATAAAGACGGTGGTGGCGCATCGGTTGGAAACGGCAATTCATTGCAATGCGCAAATCGAGATGCTGGAACAAGCCGGAATCACAACATCGATTGATGTGCATCTGAAAATGAACAGCGGCATGAATCGCCTTGGCTTCATGCCGGAAGCATTCCGCGCTGCCCATGCGCGGCTGAGAGCAATACCTGCGGTGCGCAATATCACGCTGATGACGCATTTCGGCAATGCGGATGATGCCGGAAATACCATTTTGCCTGTGTCGGAACAGGTACGGCGCTTCATCGCCGGGACCGAAGGATTGGCAGGAGAACGAAGTCTGTCGAATTCTGCTGCCGATCTGCTGCATCCTGCAATCGCGACGGACTGGGTACGCCCGGGCATCATGCTGTATGGCGGCACACCGGGCGGCAAGTCCGCCGATGCATTCGGTTTGCAACCAGCCATGACGCTCACCAGCGAAATCATCGGCCTGCAGCAGATCGGTTGCGGCGATGCAATTGGCTATGGTAGCCGTTTCGTGGCAAGCAAGCCGATGACAGTCGGGGTAGTGGCATGTGGCTATGCGGACGGCTATCCGCGCCACGCGCCGAACGGGACGCCGGTGATCGTCGATGGTATAAGGACAACAATAGCCGGGCGCGTGTCGATGGACATGCTGACGGTCGACCTGACCGGCATTGCGAGCGCGCGCGTTGGCAGCAATGTCACGTTGTGGGGGGACGGCTTGCCGATCGACGAAGTCGCGCATGCCGCCGGCACGATCGGATATGAGTTGATGTGCGCCTTGGCCCCGCGCGTGCGGGTCGTGGAGCGCTGATTGTTACGTAAAAGCCGCAGGAGGATGTGATCGCATGGCCAAGGCAAAAACCAGCTACACCTGCACCGAGTGCGGGGGTGTGGCGAACAAATGGACAGGACAATGTCCCTCTTGCGGGCAATGGAACACCCAGATCGAAACGATTGTCGAAGCGGCGGGAAACCGTTTTTCGATACCGGTGCAAGGCCTCGCGCAGACGTCGCCTGTCATGAGCCTGGCCGATATCGAGGCGATCGATGTGCCGCGCTTCAGCACCGGCATCGAAGAATTCGACCGCGTGCTGGGCGGTGGCCTGGTGCCGGGCGGCGTCGTATTGATCGGCGGCGATCCCGGTATCGGCAAGTCGACCTTGCTGCTGCAGGCGCTGGCCGGCATGACGCGTGCCAGGACAGCGCTATATGTCAGCGGCGAGGAATCCGGCGCGCAAATCGCCTTGAGGGCGAAGCGCCTGGCGCTCGATGCCAGGGAGCTGAAGCTGCAGGCTGAAATCCAGCTGGAAAAAATCCTGGGCACGCTGGCGGAGCAAAAACCACAAGTCGCCGTGATCGACTCGATCCAGACCATTTATTCCGATGCGCTGACGTCTGCGCCGGGTTCGGTGGCGCAAGTGCGCGAATGCGCCGCGCAACTGACCCGGTTTGCCAAGCAATCCGGCATTACCATCATCATGGTGGGCCATGTGACCAAGGAAGGCGCGCTGGCCGGGCCGCGCGTGCTGGAGCACATTGTCGATACCGTGCTGTATTTTGAAGGCGACACGCATTCAAGCTTTCGGCTGGTGCGTGCTTTCAAGAATCGCTTTGGCGCGGTCAACGAGCTGGGCGTGTTCGCCATGACTGAAAAAGGCTTGAAGGGCGTGTCGAACCCATCCGCACTATTTCTGTCGCAGCACGATTATCAGGTAGCTGGCTCCTGCGTCATGGTTACGCAGGAAGGCACGCGACCGCTGCTGGTAGAAATTCAGGCCCTGGTGGATGCGTCGCACGTGCCGAATGCGCGGCGTCTGTCGGTCGGCCTGGAGCAAAACCGGCTGGCGATGCTGCTGGCGGTATTGCACCGGCATGCAGGCGTCGCCGCGTTCGATCAGGATGTGTTCATCAATGCGGTGGGCGGCGTGAAAATTTCGGAGCCGGCCGCCGACCTGGCAGTGCTGCTGGCGATTCAATCATCGATGCGCAACAAGCCTTTGCCGCGCGGCTTGGTGGTATTCGGCGAAGTCGGGCTGGCCGGTGAAATCCGGCCCGCGCCGCGCGGCCAGGAGCGCCTGCGCGAAGCGGCGAAGCTTGGCTTTTCGCTGGCAGTGATTCCGAAAGCGAATGCACCCAAGCACAAGATTGAAGGTTTGGAAATCATTGGCGTGGAGCGAATTGATGAAGCGCTTGAAAAAATACGGAATTCCGCGGTGTAGCGGGACCAGTTGTCGTTCAGCACAAAAATTACATCCGCTGGCCGTCGCAGAGCGTACCGTCGCGTCGCCCCCGTATCAGCGCTCGCATGGATCATGGTCATGGTGTCGGTAGAACGATGGTCGGATCGATGCGCAAGCAAGGCGTTATCGAACCAGAAGCTGCGCGGCTTGCACGCCGCTGCGGATCGCGGATTCCAGCGTTGCCGGATACTTGCTGGCGGTGTAATCGCCGGCAAGCACCAGCCTGTCCACTCCGGTTGCATTGGGTGGGCGGGCGAGGTCAGGGATACAGGAGAATGTCGCGCGCTTTTCGGTGATGACCCTTGTCCATTTCGGATGCATCAGTTCCGGCAATCGAAACACAGCTGCCAGCTGGCTGGCGACCGCGGCTGACAGCGCATCTTGCCCTGCGGCGATGGCGGCGCTAGAGGCGCTAACTACCACTGCCAGCAGGCCGGATTGCGCCGGGTCTAGCATGCCGCGATCGAACACGAACTGGCCCCATGCGCCGGCGTCGGGATCATCCGGCAGTGCAAACAATGGTTGCGTCAAGCGGATGCCGGGCGAGTATTGCAGGTAACAGGTGGTGATCGGCTCATAAGCGAAGGCGGACAGGCTGGCGGTGTCAATCATGCCGTCAAGCAAGTTTGCCGCTTGGGCAGGCTGGGTTGCGACGATGATGGCATCGAATCCGGTGTCATCCATGTGCGCGGCTTGCTCGCTGCTTGCAGCGAGCCGCCAGCCTGATTCGCTACGCATGATTTTATTGACCGCCATGCCTTTGCATACGGTGCCGCCATGCCGCGCAATGAAATCCGCCGCGCGCTGCGGAAACAGCGCCGTCAAATCGGTCGTGGGAAGCAGCATGTCGGAGGCGGCGCGGCCTGCACCCAGGCTGTCGCGCAGCACATTCAGGAATACCTGCGCCGATGCGCGCTCGGGTGGCGTGTTCAATGCCGCGATACAGAGCGGCCGCCACATCAGCCGGGTCAGGCGCTCGGTCTGGTCGAACCGGTTCAGCAGCTCCGCTACCGTGCAATCGGTATTCAGGGACCAATCGATCCAGCGCGCGGTAGTGGAAAAGCGCGCCAGCGCCAGCTTGTCTTCCCTGGCAAGTCCGGTTGCGCGCCACAACGCAACCAGCACATGCAACGGGGCTGGCAATTTTGGCGCAATGAAATCCATGCCGCCGCTATCTTCCGGATAGCGCATTTGCAGCGGCAGCCGCAACAATGCCTGGTTCGGATCGATGCCAACCGTTTGCAGCAGGCGCAGGGTTTCGGTGTAGGCGCCAAGCAGGATGTGCTGGCCGTTGTCGAGCGACATGCCATTGATATCGACGCAACGCGCGCGACCGCCCAATCTGCGGGCGGATTCGAACAGCGTTACTTGCGCGCCAAGGCGTGCCAGCTCGACCGCCGCTGCGCAGCCGGCCCAGCCACCGCCGATCACCGCAATCCTGTGCGTTGCCGAAGTCATGCAGTAGCGTCCGGCGATCTCATCCACGCAAGTAAGTCGTCCATGCCAGCCAGAGCTTGCGGATCGGCGTCAGCGAAATGCGCTGGTTCAACACCTGGAAGCCGTCGCGTTCGATTTCATGCAGCAGCGCGCGGTAAATCGCTGCCATGATCAGGCCCGGACGCTGCGCACGCCGGTCGACGGCAGGCAATGCCGCGAACGCCTCGACATACGTGCGCTCCGCCCGCTGCGCCTGGAATTGCATCAGCCGGACAAAATTGTCGCTGTGGCGCGCATTCAGGACATCCGCCGCAGGCACGTTGAATTGCTGCAACTCGTTGATTGGCAGGTAAATTCGTCCCTTGCGCGCATCTTCGCCGACGTCGCGAATGATGTTGGTAAGCTGAAAGGCAAGGCCGAGCTTTTCAGCGTAGCGCAATGTTTCCGGCGTCGTGGCGCCGAAAATACTGGCCGATAAAATGCCGACCACGCCGGCAACATGCCAGCAATAGCGCTGCAAATCGGCGAAATCGGCATAGCGGCTCTGGCTCAGGTCCATTTCCATGCCATCGATGATCGCCAGTAAATGCATGATGTCGAGCGCGTAAGGTTGCAAATGGGGTTGCAGCGCCTGTGTCACTGGATGGGTTGGATGTCCGATCGTCATGGCGCCGATTTCCTGTCGCCACCAGGTCAGCTTGCTGTAGGCAACCGAGGCGTCGCTGCAGTCATCGACTATGTCATCGACTTCGCGGCAAAACGCGTACAGCGCAGTGATGGCGCGCCGCCGCTGCGCCGGCAGGAACAGGAAGCTGTAATAAAAGCTGGAACCGCTTTGTGCGGCTTTTTGTTGGCAGTATTCGTCGGGAGACATGCAGCAAGGATGGTTGAGTGGGTCAGGCAGCAGGATAAAGCCGACATGCTAGCCGACTGTGTTGCATGCGACAAACGGATTCCGGAACCGAAAGGCCATTAAAGCTGCGCCTGGGCTGGCAAAATAACAATTTTGTGGGGAGTATATATATAAATACCATAATATGCGCAATATAAATGCGGGCTTTCAAATATACTATTGGTAGTATATAAATAGCAATAAAATGCGCTGAATTACCCCGATCGCATGCGCAGCGCGCGCGCAGCCAGTCGCAGCCAGTCAAACTTGCCCAGGCGCGGACGGCGGTAGAAAACATCATATTCGACCGCTTCGATCCGCTCCAAAATCCGCAGGCCGCCTTGCACCACCAGACGTAATTCCCAGCCGATGCGGCCCGGCAAACGAAGCGCCAGCGGGCTTCCGGCCAACATCATTTCACGCGCGCGGGCAACTTCAAAACGCATCAGTTTGTGCCAGCGTTCATCCGCCAGACCTTGGGCAATCTGCGCTTCCGTCACACCGTAACACTGTAAATCTTCCTGCGGCAGGTAAATCCGGGATTTGCGCCAGTCGATCGCCGCATCCTGGCAGAAATTGATCAATTGCAATGCAGAGCAGATCGCATCCGAATCGCGCAGATTATCCGGCGTTGCGGCGCCATACAAATGCAGCATCAGCGCGCCGACCGGATTGGCGGAGCGGCGGCAATAGTCGACCAACGCATCGAAGGTTGCATAACGGGTAACAACGACATCCTGGCCGAATGCCGACAACAGGTCGCGGAACGGCTGAAATGGCAGCTGGTGATTGCGAATCGTGTTGGCAAGCGCTGCAAACAGCGCCGTTTTCGGCGGCAAGCCTTGTTCGATGCGATCCAGAGCGACGGCATAATGCTGCAATGCCTGCAGCCGTGCAGCGGGCGGCGCATCGCCTTCATCGGCCAGATCGTCGGCACTGCGGGCAAATGCATAGATTGCTTCGACCGCGGGCCGCAGATGCGCCGGCAACAGAATCGAAGCAACCGGAAAATTTTCGTAGTGTTCAACAGACATTTTTATTGCTGACTAAAAAGTCATATGCAAATTCAGAGGCCCTGATTATAATTACTAACCGATGAGTCATTAATTAATGGCCTTTTTAATATTTCAGGTTGACATGCCATTTAATGCAACTTTTCAGATCGCATAGTAAAGGAAAAAATATGACTGCCCTGGCCAGCCATCGTCGATATTTGCCACAAACCTGCATTCTTGCAGGGAAAATGATGTTCGCCGCATCAATGGCCGTCATGCTCGCCGCCTGCTCGAAACCGGCAGAAAAAGCCGAAGAAATCCGTCCGGTGCGGGCCATCCGGCTAGTGTCGGACAATGCCGATGTGCTGGCGGAATTTCCCGGCGAGGTGCGCCCGCGCATCGAATCGCGCCTGGGATTTCGCGTTGGGGGCAAGATCGTAGCGCGCAAGGTCGATGTCGGCACGCTGGTCAAGCGCGGCCAGGTGTTGATGCAGCTTGATCCGCAGGATCTGCAACTGGCGCAGGCGCAATCAAGCGCTGGGCTGAGAGCGGCTGAAAGTAACCGCGATCTGGCCAAGGCAGAGCTGAAGCGCTATCAGGATCTGCGCGAAAAAAATTTCGTCAGCCAGGCTGTGCTCGACGCCAAGCAAACCGCATACAAGGCCGCACAGGCAAGCTATGAGCAGGCCGCTGCCGGCTACCGCAACCAGTCGAACCAGGTCGGCTATGCCGCGTTGCTATCCGACAGTGATGGCGTGGTGACTGGCGTCGATGCAGAAATCGGCCAGGTGGTCGCGGCCGGCGCTCCGGTGGTGCGGATCGCCCGACAGGGTGAAAAGGAAATTGTGATCGGCATCCCGGAAGACCAAGTGGATGAGATGCGCCGCATTAGCGACGTGCGGGTGCGGATCTGGGCCAACCCGGGCAGCGCCATTCCGGGCAAGCTGCGCGAATTGTCGCCGGTAGCCGATCCGGCCACTCGCACCTATACCGCCAGGATAGCTATGCCGGATGCGCCGCCGGAAGTCAGGCTGGGTATGACGGCGTATGTCACTTTTGCCGCCAAAACGGCCGACCCGACCATCAAGGCGCCGCTTACCGCCCTGTTTCAGGAGAAAGGGGCGAGTGCGGTCTGGGTGATTGACAACGGTGCGGTCAGACTGACGCCGGTCCATGTCGCAGGCACTGCGGGCAATGATCTGATTCTGGATCATGGCGTGAAGGCAGGGCAGACGATCGTGACTGCGGGTGTCAATTCGCTCAAGCCAGGGCAGAAGGTCAAGATCCTGGGCGAAGATCCGGTGCGCAAGGAAGGCGCTACGACAATTGCGCAAGGCGCTCCCGAGGCGAGCCATGCGGGCCAATCCCCTGCCAATACCGGAGCCGTTAAATGAAAGGCGGCTTCAATCTGTCACGCTGGGCGCTGGAGCATATTCCACTGACCCGGTATCTGATTGTCGCCCTGGTTATCGGCGGCATCCTGGGATACAGCCGCCTCGGCCAGGACGAAGATCCGCCGTTCACCTTCCGCGCGATGGTAGTGCGGGCCAGTTGGCCCGGCGCCACCGCATTGCAGATGGCCGATCAAGTCACTGACAAGCTCGAAAAGAAGCTGCAGGAAACACCGTATATCGACAAGATACGCAGCTATTCCAAGCCGGGTGAAGCCATCATCATCCTGCAACTGCGCGAATCGACGCCACCCCGGGAAACGGCCGGCGCCTGGTATCAGGTACGAAAGAAAATCGGTGATATCAAGCCGACCTTGCCGCCTGGCGTGATCGGACCGTTTTTCAATGATGAATTCGGCGATACGTTTGGTTCGATTTTCGCGCTGTCGGGCGATGGTTTCACCTATGCCGAAGTCAAGGATTACGCTGATTTCGTGCGCCAGCAACTGCTGCAGGTGCCATCGGTCGCCAAGGTCGAGCTGTACGGCGTGCAGGATGAAAAAATCAACATCGAATTTTCGCAAAAGAAATTCACGCAACTCGGTATCCCGTTCGATGCCGTCGTCAGCCAGCTGAATGCGCAGAATGCAGTCGAGGCGTCCGGGGTGCTGGTCACACCGACCGATAACCTGCACATTCGCGTGACTGGCGCGATCAAGTCGAGCAGGGATCTGGAAAATCTCGAACTGCGCGCCAACGGCACGACTTTCCGCCTGGGTGACTTTGCTGTTGTCCGGCGTGAATACAAGGACCCACCGCAAGACAAGATGCGCTTCAACGGCAAGGAAGTGATCGGGCTCGGCATCTCAATGGAGAAGGGCGGCGACATCATTGAACTGGGCCGCAACCTGGAAACGGTGGTCAACAATATCAAAAGCAAGCTACCGGTCGGGATCAATCTGGAGCGCGTAGCCGATCAGCCGAAGGCGGTGTCCTCTTCGGTGAATGAATTCCTGCGCACGCTGACCGAGGCCGTCCTGATTGTGCTGGCAGTCAGTTTTCTTGCGCTGGGGCTGCATACCAAGCCATTGCGTATCGACATGCGTCCCGGCCTGGTGGTGGCGCTGACGATTCCGCTAGTGCTGGCGGTGACTTTTCTGTTCATGCGCATTTTCGACATCGACCTGCACAAGGTTTCCCTGGGCGCGCTGATCATTGCGCTGGGGTTGCTGGTAGACGATGCGATCATCGCGGTCGAAATGATGGTGCGCAAGATGGAAGAGGGTATGTCACGCTTCGATGCAGCAACCTTCGCCTACACTTCCACCGCAATGCCGATGCTGACTGGCACATTGATTACCGCGGCAGGATTCTTGCCGATTGGCATGGCCAAATCCGCCGCTGGCGAATACACCTTTTCGATGTTTTCCGTGAATGCGCTGGCGCTCCTGATTTCCTGGCTCGCCGCGGTCCTGTTTACGCCCTATATCGGATACGTGCTGCTGAAAGTGCGGCCGGCAGCCAATGCCGACGGTCATCATGAACTGTTCAATACGCCGTTCTATAGTCGCTTCCGCCGGCTCGTGAACTGGTGCGTGGAATGGCGCAAGACCACGATTCTGCTGACTCTGGCCGTGTTCGGGCTGGGCGTGTTCGGCTTCCGTTTCATCGAGCAGCAATTCTTTCCAGATTCAAGCCGGCCGGAACTGATGGTGGAACTCTGGTTGCCGGAAGGCAGCGCATTTGCCGCAACCGAAGCGCAGGCAAAGAAATTCGAGGCATTTATTCGCAAGCAGGAAGGAGTGGAAAGCGTAACCAGTTATGTCGGCACCGGTAGCCCGCGCTTTTATCTGCCGCTCGATCAGATTTTTCCGCAGACCAATGTATCGCAGATCGTGGTGCTGCCCAAGGATCTCAAGGCGCGTGAAGCCTTGCGCCTGAAGATCATCGCCGCATTCAAGAACGATTTCCCGGAAGTGCGTGGTCGTGTCAAGTTGTTGCCCAACGGGCCGCCAGTGCCCTATCCGGTGCAATTCCGCGTGCAGGGCGATGAGGTTGCAAAAGTGCGCGCGATTGCCGATCAGGTCAAGGAAGTCATGCGCGCCAATCCGAATGCGATCGGCGTCAACGATAACTGGAATGAAGCAATCAAGGTGCTGCGCATCGACCTGGATCAGGATAAGCTGCGCGCCTTGGGTGTCAGTTCGCAATCCGTCATGCGTACCGTCAATACGATTCTGACCGGCACCACGATTGGCCAGTATCGCGAGGAAAACAAGCTGATCGATATCGTGATCCGGCAGCCGGTTGAAGAGCGCTCGACCATTACCGCGCTGAATCAGGCGAACATTGCAACTGCAAGCGGCAAATCGGTGCCGCTGTCGCAACTGGCGCGTGCGCAATTCATGTGGGAACCCGGCGTGGTATGGCGCGAAGGGCGTGAATGGGCAATTACGGTGCAGTCGGATGTGATTGACGGTGTCCAGGGGCCAACTGTCTCAAGCCAGATCAATCCGAAGCTGGATAAACTGCGTGCGGCGCTGCCGGCCGGCTACAAGATCGAACTGGCTGGTGCGGCAGCTGACAGCGGCAAGGCGCAGCAATCGATCGCGGCCAACGTGCCGCTGGTGATCTTCATCATCTTCACGCTGCTGATGCTGCAATTACACAGCTTTTCGCGCTCGCTGCTGGTATTCTTGACCGGCCCGCTAGGCGTGGCCGGTGCAGCAATGGCATTATTGATCCTGCAGCGGCCGTTTGGCTTTGTCGCGCAACTCGGCGTGATCGCATTATTCGGCATGATCATCCGCAATTCTGTGATTCTGATCGATCAGATCGAGCAGGATATTACAGCGGGCGTCGCACCCTGGAATGCGATTGTGGAATCCGCAGTACGCCGTTTCAGGCCGATCATCCTGACAGCCGCCGCCGCCGTACTGGCCATGATTCCACTGTCGCGCTCAGTCTTCTGGGGGCCGATGGCAGTCGCAATCATGGGTGGATTGATCATCGCGACCGCACTGACGCTCCTGTTTTTGCCGGCGCTCTATGCAGCATGGTTCAGAATCAGAAAGCCGGTGCTCTGAATGAGTAAAGCATGATCATTCCGGCAAAAACCGAGACAACGGCAAGAAAAATCCAGTAAAATGCCCGGTTGAAGTTGAAGGGCTGCTGACAAGGGCCGGGTAGGGCGACCACATTTTCACTTCACGGTCGCCCTTTGCTTTTGTTTGATGCACATTCCCGCGAGGATGGCGAAATTGGTAGACGCACCAGGTTTAGGTCCTGACGCCAGCAATGGTGTGGGGGTTCGAGTCCCCCTCCTCGCACCACAGAATTCTTAATTTTTTGGACGATTCACATGGCAACTGCTGTCGAAACCCTGGAAAAACTTGAACGCCGCATGACCATTACCATTCCGATGGACGACGTCAAAGCCGAAGTGGAAAAGCAACTGAAAGTGCGCGCACGTACGGCAAAGGCGCCTGGATTCCGTCCTGGCAAGGTGCCGATGAAAATGGTTGCCGCGCAATATGGTTACCAAATTGAAAATGACGTGCTGAACGACAAGGTCGGACGCGCATTCAACGATGCTGCCGCCGAGAATGATTTGCGAGTCGCCGGCTATCCGAAAATCGAGCCGAAAGATGGCGGCGATGCGGATGAAAGCTCCATCGTATTCGATGCAACATTCGAAATTTATCCGGAAGTAAAGATCGGCGATTTGTCCAGCATTGACGTCGAAAAAACGACGACGGAAGTCAATGATGCCGAGATCGACAAGACGATTGAAATTTTGCGCAAGCAGCGTGTGCATTTTCACGTCAAGGGTGAGCAGGGCGCTCATGGCGATGGCGGTACCGATCAATCGGCTCAAAATGGCGATCGCGTTACAATCGATTTCGTCGGCAGGATTGATGGCGTTGAGTTTCAGGGCGGCAAGGCCGAAGATTATGCGTTTGTATTGGGCGAAGGTCGGATGTTGCCGGAGTTTGAAGCGGCAACGGTTGGCCTGAACGTTGGCGAATCAAAAGTATTTGAATTATCTTTTCCTGAGGATTATCACGGCAAGGATGTCGCTGGCAAGACTGCAGAATTCACCGTTACCTTGAAAAAGGTCGAGTGGGCGCATCTTCCGGAAGTTGATGCCGAATTTGCGAAATCACTAGGCATTCCGGATGGCGATCTCGCTAAAATGCGCGAAGATATCAAGGCCAATCTGGGGCGGGAAGTCAGTGTCCGCGCCAAGTCAAAAACCAAGGACAGTGTCATGGATGCGCTGATCAAGGCAATTGAGCTGGATGTTCCGAAGGCACTGATCGGACAAGATGTCCAGCGCCTGATGGAAATGACACAGCAGGATATGGCGCAACGAGGCATGGATGTAAAGGATATGCAGTTCCCGCCGGAATTGTTTGCCACGCAAGCCGAACGCCGGGTGCGTCTGGGCTTGATCCTTGCTGAACTGGTGAAGATAAACAATCTGCAGGCTACTGCAGAACAAGTGAAGGCACAAGTCGAGGAACTCGCACAGAGTTATGAAGACCCGCAACAGGTCCTGAAATATTATTATGGTGATCGTCGTCGCCTGGCTGAAGTCGAAGCTCTTGTTTTGGAAGAAAACGTCGTCAATTACGTACTGGGCAAAGCCAAGGTAACGGAAAAGGCGGTTGCGTTTGACGAATTAATGGGTAATAACGCACAGGCATGATTTGCTTGCGCGCTCTTCCTGGGGAAAGCATATGACAAGCATATTTGGAAATTCCGCACTCGATACGCAAATGCTCGGCATGGTGCCGATGGTGATCGAGCAAAGCGGACGCGGAGAGCGCGCTTATGATATATATTCGCGCCTATTGAAAGAGCGGGTGATTTTTTTGGTCGGACCGGTGAACGACCATACGGCCAACCTGATCGTAGCGCAAATGCTGTTTCTGGAAAGCGAAAATCCCGACAAGGATATTTCACTGTATATCAATTCGCCTGGAGGCTCCGTGTCCGCGGGCATGGCAATTTACGATACGATGCAGTTCATCAAGCCGGATGTATCCACGCTATGTACTGGCTTGGCGGCTTCAATGGGGGCATTCCTACTGGCTGCGGGAGCGAAAGGCAAGCGGTTTTCCTTGCCAAATTCCCGTATCATGATTCATCAGCCTCTTGGCGGCGCCCAAGGGCAGGCAACCGATATCGAAATCCAGGCGCGGGAAATCCTTTATTTGCGTGAACGGCTTAACTTTATTCTGGCCGAGAAAACCGGCAAGACAGTCGAGCAAATCAGCAAAGATACAGATCGCGATAATTTCATGTCCGCAGAGCAAGCTACGGAATATGGGATGATTGACAAGGTGCTCACAAATCGGGCGTAACACATATGTATCTGAAAATGCCCGAACCTTATTTTGTTCGGGCATTTTGTTTTATTACTACCAAACCCCTACAAAATTTCGGTTTTCTTATGCTGTGGCGTGACGAATCCGGAATTCGAAGGTAATATCAATGCAGGATTCCTATCTTATTTTGCCCTCATGTCAGACAAAAAATCCTCCAGCGGCGAAAAATTGCTTTACTGCTCGTTTTGCGGCAAAAGCCAACACGAGGTAAAAAAACTCATTGCCGGCCCTTCCGTATTCATTTGCGATGAGTGCATTGATCTCTGCAACGACATCATTCGCGATGAAGCTTCCAGCATTGAGTCTGTTGCCGGACCCAAATCGGATTTGCCTATCCCGCAGGAAATTTGCGATTTGCTTGATCAGTATGTAATCGGTCAAGAAACGGCCAAGCGGATTCTGTCAGTCGCGGTGTACAACCACTACAAGCGGCTGAAGCATCTAGGAAAAAAAGACGACGTTGAATTGGCGAAAAGCAATATTTTGCTGGTTGGACCCACGGGCTCAGGAAAAACTCTGCTTGCGCAAACACTCGCACGCATGTTGAACGTACCGTTTGTCATTGCCGATGCAACCACATTGACCGAAGCTGGCTATGTGGGCGAGGATGTGGAAAACATCATTCAGAAGCTTCTGCAAAACTGTAACTATGAAGTCGAGAAGGCACAAAAGGGAATTGTCTATATTGATGAAATCGACAAGATTTCACGCAAATCGGATAACCCTTCCATTACGCGTGATGTATCCGGCGAAGGTGTGCAGCAAGCCTTGCTGAAGCTGATTGAAGGCACCATGGCATCGGTACCGCCACAAGGCGGACGCAAGCATCCAAACCAGGACTTCGTGCAGATCGATACCACCAATATCATGTTTATCTGCGGTGGCGCATTCGACGGACTCGCAAAAATCATTTCCACCCGGTCTGAAAAAAGCGGCATCGGCTTTTCTGCCAACGTCAAAAGCCAGACCGAGCGCAATGCAAGTGAAGTATTGCTGGATGCAGAACCCGAAGACTTGATCAAGTTTGGACTGATTCCTGAGTTGGTTGGCCGTTTGCCGGTAGTGGCAACCTTGAGCGAGCTCAACGAGGAAGCCTTGATCCAAATTTTGCTTGAGCCGAAAAATGCGCTGATCAAGCAGTATTCAAAACTATTGCAAATGGAAGGCGCGGAGCTTGAGGTTAGGCCGGCGGCGCTGCATGCAATCGCAAAAAAAGCACTGGCACGCAAGACCGGTGCACGCGGTTTGCGCTCCATTCTTGAACACGCGTTGCTGGACGTGATGTACGACTTGCCCAGCCAGCAGAATGTTGCCAAGGTTGTCATTGATGAAAATACGATCGTAAATGGCGCCAAACCTTTGATGATTTATCACGAACAGCCAAAAGTATCTGGCGCAAAGCAGTAAAAGAAACGCAATTCTTTATTCTGTAAAAAAATGTGAGGCTAGAATGGCTTTCACGCAAACGCAGTACAATTTACTTTAATAAAAATCACCTGGGCTTCCATCGTAGAGCCACTCGGAGGTAACTTCGCGTGGCTTTTTTATTGGACCCTGTTTGAGGTGATGATTATTGTTAATGCTTGGGCTTGTGTTTTGGCCGCTTGCGCCAACATCATAAACAGGATTTTTGATAAGGCTCGCCATGACGACTTCTACCTTTACTGAACACACCCAATTACCGTTATTGCCGTTGCGGGATGTCGTAGTGTTTCCGCATATGGTGATCCCATTATTCGTTGGACGTCCGAAATCCATCAAGGCACTTGAAGCCGCGATGGAACAGGGCAAGAGCATCATGCTGGCCGCACAAAAGGCTGCCGCCAAGGATGAGCCGTCTGCCGATGATATTTATGAAATCGGCTGCGTTGCGAATATTCTGCAAATGCTGAAGCTACCGGACGGCACAGTGAAAGTGCTGGTTGAAGGCGCGCAGCGTGCACGCATTCATCATATCGATGAACTGGATACGCATTTCGTTGCTGATCTGGCCCCAGTTGAATCCGTACTGGGTGATGAATCGGAAGTGGAGGCCATGCGTCGCGCAATTGTCCAGCAGTTCGATCAGTACGTGAAGCTGAACAAGAAAATCCCGCCGGAGATTCTGACTTCGCTTGCAGGCATCGATGATCCAGGGCGCCTGGCCGATACGATTGCGGCGCACTTACCGTTAAAGCTGGAGCAAAAGCAGATCATCCTGGAGATTTTCAATGTGGCGAAACGCCACGAACATCTGCTCGGCCAACTCGAGGGAGAGTTGGATATTCTGCAAGTCGAAAAACGCATTCGCGGCCGCGTCAAACGGCAAATGGAAAAATCGCAACGCGAATATTATTTGAACGAGCAGGTCAAGGCGATCCAGAAGGAACTTGGCGAAGGCGAGGAAGGTGCAGACCTCGACGAACTTGACAAGAAGATTATCGCTGCCAAGATGTCGAAGGAAGCACGCGAGAAAGCGCTGAGCGAACTGAAAAAGCTGAAACTGATGTCTCCCATGTCAGCCGAAGCGACCGTCGTACGCAATTACATTGACACGCTGCTTGCTTTACCTTGGAAGAAAAAATCCAAGGTAAATAATGATCTGGCCAATGCCGAAAAAGTATTGGAAAACGATCACTATGGTCTGGAGAAAGTCAAGGAACGCATCCTTGAATATCTTGCGGTTCAGCAACGTGTGGACAAGCTGAAAGCACCGATTCTTTGTCTGGTCGGACCTCCGGGCGTGGGCAAGACTTCGCTTGGCCAGTCGATTGCGCGTGCGACTAATCGTAAGTTCGTGCGCATGGCTTTGGGCGGCGTGCGTGATGAAGCAGAAATTCGTGGTCATCGCCGCACTTATATTGGCTCCATGCCCGGCAAGATTTTGCAGAGCCTGTCCAAGGTGGGCGTACGCAATCCACTATTTCTGCTCGACGAAGTAGACAAGCTCGGCATGGATTTTCGCGGCGATCCGGCATCGGCATTGCTGGAAGTGCTCGATCCGGAACAGAACCATACATTTTCCGATCATTACGTTGAAGTTGATTTTGACTTGTCGGATGTAATGTTCGTCGCGACATCGAATTCCTACAATATTCCGTCGGCGCTGCTGGATCGGATGGAAGTGATTCGTCTGTCAGGTTATACGGAAGATGAAAAAACCAGTATCGCGCAGCGTTATCTGCTACCCAAGCAAATCAAGAATAATGGACTGAAGGAAGATGAAATCACGGTTTCCGAATCCGTAATTCGCGACATTATTCGGTATTACACGCGCGAAGCGGGTGTACGCTCATTGGAACGAGAAATCTCAAAAATTTGTCGCAAGGTGGTGAAGATGCTCCTGCTGAAAAAACAGGATAAGAAAATCGCCGTCAATTCAAAAAATATCGATAAATTCCTGGGTGTTCGCCGCTTTGACTTCGGCATGGCTGAAAAGGAAAATCAGGTCGGGCAGGTTGTCGGTCTCGCGTGGACGGAAGTCGGTGGTGATTTGCTGACCATCGAAGCGATGACCATGCCTGGCAAGGGGGGGGTCATTCGCACCGGTACGCTCGGCGATGTGATGAAGGAATCGATCGAGGCGGCACGTACTGTGGTGCGGAGTCGTGCGAAGCGCCTTGGCATCAAAAGCGAAATATTCGAGAAGAGCGATATTCATATTCACGTGCCGGAAGGCGCAACACCAAAGGATGGTCCCTCTGCAGGCATCGCGATGACGACCGCATTGGTTTCCGTTTTTACCGGCATTCCTGTACGTGCGGATGTCGCAATGACGGGTGAGATAACTTTGCGTGGCGAAGTGTTGCCGATCGGTGGTCTAAAAGAAAAACTGCTGGCAGCGCATCGTGGCGGAATTAAAACCGTTTTGATTCCTGAGCAGAATGTAAAGGATCTTGCGGACATTCCCGATAATGTAAAAAACAAGCTTGAGATCGTACCGGTGCGCTGGATCGATAAAGTGCTCGAAGTTGCGCTAGAAAGGCAACCAGTGGCATTGACCGATGAAGAGACATCGATTGATACGGCGGTCGCGAAAACAGGTGACAAGATAACGGATCCGGCAGCATTGAAACATTAATTCTGGGTTTTGCAACCAAGAGCGTCCTCTGTGACGCTCTTTTATTCCGAGGATCCTGCCATCAGGATAGCGGAAGGCGACTATTGGTTTTTATAATTTTCCAATGTCGAGAAAGGCGGCAAACAGCTTGACATAGGACATTACGACTTGTTTAATACTGGCTGCAGTTTCTTCTGCATAACGCAATGGCTATCCAACCAATAATGAAATCATCATTGCGGAATTCAACCTTCGTGAGGGGACGTCAGTGAATAAAA
>DATEZO010000001.1:0-4403 GCA_035255485.1 Burkholderiaceae bacterium | reverse complement strand
ACAACAACAGTCACGTCAACAGCTGTGGGGTTATCTGGCTGCGGCCGGCACCGTGGCGATCTGGACCGGTTTTATCCTGATCTCGCGCATGGGCGGCAAGACCGCGCTGACTGCTTACGATGTCATGGCCTTGCGCCTGGGCACGGCCAGCCTGCTGCTGCTGCCTTTCCTGAAAGGGATGCCGGAGGGTGCCTGGCGGGACCGCCGGCTGTGGACGCTAATGCTGCTGGGCGGGGTGGCTTATTGCGCGCTGGTGTATACAGGGTTCAAGTGGGCGCCGGCGGCACACGCAGCCATTTTGCTGCCGGGCATGCAACCGTTCCTGGTGGCGGGCGCGGCTTATCTGCTGGGCGGCGAAAGGCCGACCCCGGCGCGCTGGCGAGGCTTGCTGGTGATTGCGGCCGGAGTGCTATGCGTGGCGGTTCCCTACCTGAACGGCGGCTGGTCGTCCACGCTGCTCTACGGCGACCTGCTGATTTTTTCTGCATCGGCGGTGTGGGCAATCTACAGCGTGCTGGTCAAGCGCTGGCACTACAGTCCCTGGACCCTGACGCGGTTTGTCACGCTCGGTTCGACGTTGGTATACCTGCCGGTATATCTGCTGCTCCTGCCCAAGCAACTGGCTGCGGTACCGCTCCCGACCTTGCTGGTGCAGGGCTTGTATCAGGGCCTCGGGCCGACCATCCTGGCCATGCTGCTGTTCCTGAAGGCGGTATCGATTCTTGGTCCGGTGCGGGTCGGGGCCTTGATTGCGCTGGTGCCGGTGCTGGCGGGCGTGGCTGCCGGGCCCTTGCTCAACGAGCCGCTGACCGTCTGGCTGCTCGTCGGACTGGTCTGCGTGTCGCTGGGAGCCTTGATTGCTTCCCGCCCCGGCCGCGCGCCGGTGATTGCGGTGTCGGCGGCACCGTGAAATCCGCATCGCCCAGCGGCAGCTCGATCACGCAATGTAGATGATCCGGCAACACCCCCATGCGTGGATAACGAAAGGATGCGATATCCGCACCACCCGCACCGCATCGCGCAGCAAATCGATATGCCGCACCAGCAGATCGTTGCCGGATCGCTGCAGCAGATTGACCGTAAAGAAATAAGTGCCGCCCGGATGCCAGGCGCGTCGGTAATTGGGCATGGTTGAAATTTAGTACACACACCATGCGATAACGTGCAATCAAAAATACGGCGCAATCAAAGAAAGGCAGGGCGCAATAAGCGAAGCGCATTGCGCCGCAAGCCGCAGACAGCCGGCAAATAGATTGCACCGCGCAACCTCCACCGGTTTGTAAAAAACAGGGGGAGTATTGCCAAAACAAGCCAATTCACGCAACTATCGCCTGCGGTTTCAAAAATACACTGGTAGGTATGTTTGGATACATGCGGCGCAATGGTGAAGCAGGGGTTTCGCGGGGCACTGCCCCGCGCCTGCAGAACGGTATCTGCCTGCAAGCGGATAGGCGCCCTGCAAGGGCTGCGCTTATTGACGCCCTATGCATTGCGGGCTACGAGCTGTCCCCTATTATTACGCATCAAATGTTGGGCTTCGCAGCCCAACCTACTAGCTGCTCACATGCGGTTTATACAGATTCTCTTTCTGAACTTTTTGTGGCCGCACTGCTTCATTTCGAAAGACTTGCGCTACCGACTTTTTCGGTGGACGACCCGAAACGGCAGAAAGGCATAGGTTCGCCTCATGATGCGGAACGATTCAACTCGAACATCAATCGAAGATTCTATCGAACAATGAGAGTGCAAGATGTTCCCAAAGACCGGATTTGCTTGGCGATGGATAAAGGTAATCTGGCCTTTTTTGGCGGGGGCCGCGTTGCTGGTCGGCTTAAGCGCCTTCAGCATGGATATCTTGTCGGCGACGCGCGCCTATGTCGAAGGCGAAGGCCTCTGGTCCAAGGCACAGAAGGACGCGACATTCCATTTGAACCGATATGCCGACTCGCATGACGAGGCTGATTTTCAATACTATCTGCGCGCGATTGAAGTGCCCTTGGGGGATCGCAAGACACGGTTGGAGTTGGAGAAACCGTCTCCGGATTTCGAGCTCGCCCGCCAGGGGTTTCTGGAAGGACGCAATCATTCCGACGACATCAACGGCATGATCAGGCTGTTCCGTAATTTCAGAAACACCAACTATATGCGTCAGCCGATTTCGTTTTGGGCCGAGGGCGACACGTACATTGCGGAACTCATGAGAGAGGCGGACAAGCTGGATGCCGCGATCCGTTCCGGCAACACCAGTACCGCCGCGTTACGGCCCATCCTGGAGCGGATCAAGCTGATCAACGCACGCCTCACGCCCCTGGAAGACGCATTTTCCTACAGTCTGGGCGAGGCATCGCGCCAGATTCGGGAGCTGCTGCTGTTTGCGATGCTGGCCGTTGCTACGTTACTCACGAGTTTCGGCAGTTATTTTTCGTACCGTATCCTGGCCAGGAAAGAGGCGTTTGAAAAAGAGCTCAGGATACTAAGCGCGCGCGCCGCAGCCGAGCAGGAACGGCGTGAAGCCGATGCGCGCATCCGCGATCAGGCGGCATTGCTCGACAAGGCACGCGACGCGATCATCGTGCGCGGCATCGATCATCGCATCCTGTACTGGAACAAGAGTGCCGAGCGCCTGTATGGCTGGAGTGCGGAGGAAGCGCTTGGCGCTTCGATCGAGCACCTGATTTACGATGATCCTGCAGCGTTCAACGATGCCACCAACAAGGTTCTGGAGTTGGGCGAATGGTGCGGCGAATTTACCAAGCGCCGTGACGACGGCAGCGTCCTGACGGTCGAAAGCCGCTGGACCCTGGTCAGGGACGAACGGAGCATGCCGCAATCGATACTCGCGATCGATACCGATATCACCGCGCGCAAGGCCGCCGAGCACGGTATCCGGCAGCTCGCTTTCTATGATCCGCTGACCCAGTTGCCGAATCGGTTGCTGCTGCAGGACCGGCTGCGGCAGGCGCTGGCATCCAATTCCCACAGCCATTACGCAGGCGCCTTGCTATTCATCGACCTGGATAATTTCAAGGCCTTGAATGATACGCTCGGTCACGACAAAGGCGACCTGTTACTGCAACAGGTCGCGCAGCGCCTGAAGTCCTGCGTGCGCGAGAGCGACACCGTCGCGCGCCTCGGCGGCGACGAGTTTGTGGTGCTGTTGACGGATTTGCCGGAAAGTCCGGAGGACGTCGCGATCCGCGCCAAGACCGTATGCGAAAAAATTCTCGCTTGCCTGCGCCAGCCCTATTCGATCGCCGATATCGAATGCCACAGCGCCGCCAGTATCGGCGTCGCTCTGTTCCAGGATCGCCGGGATACGGTGAGCGAATTATTGAAGCGGGCCGACCTCGCCATGTACCAGGCCAAGGCTGCCGGGCGCAACACCGTGCGCTTCTTTAACCAGCATATGCAGGCTGCGGTCAATGCCCGCGCCACGCTGGAAGCCGATTTGCGCCGAGGCTTGCGGGAACGCCAGTTCCTGCTCTATTACCAGCCGCAGATGAGTGACGATGGCCAGATGATCGGGACCGAGGCGCTGGTACGCTGGCAGCACCCAAGCCGTGGTGTGGTAATGCCAGCCAGGTTTATTCCAGTGTCGGAGGAAACCGCACTGATCTTGCCGCTAGGCCAATGGGTTTTGGAAACGGCCTGCGAACAACTGGCGACCTGGGCCGCGCAGCCGTGCACGGCACGGCTCAGTATTGCGGTGAATGTCAGCGCCCGGCAGTTCCATCATGAGCACTTTGTCGAACAGATCCTGATGGCGCTGGAACGCAGCGGCGCCAATCCACAACGGCTCAAGCTGGAACTCACCGAGAGCCTGCTGCTGGATGACGTGGAAGCGACTATCTTCAAAATGGCGACCCTGAAAGAGCGGGGAGTGAGTTTCTCGCTGGACGATTTCGGCACCGGCTATTCTTCACTGTCCTATCTGAAGCGCCTGCCGCTGGACCAGCTCAAGATCGACCGATCGTTCGTCAGGGATGTGCTGACCGACTATAACGACGCTGCTATCGCATGCACCATCGTCACGCTGGCACAAAGCCTGGGGCTGGCGGTGATTGCGGAAGGCGTGGAAACCGAGGCGCAACTGGACTTTCTGGCTCGCCATGATTGCCACGCGTACCAGGGCAATTTATTCAGTCGCCCGGTACCGATCGAGCGCCTGGAAGCGCTGATCGGTATTTAATGACATTGTCACCGTCATTTCGCGTGGCAGGTCAGGCAAACCGAACTGTTCGTTCCCTTTGTTCGCGTGGATGGGCCAACTTAACTCCCCGTCCGTCACGTTATGGCGCAGGATTGGTATTGCAAAATAAAGTAATAAAGGACAGATCACAGTTTTTACTTATGTTCACGTTTCTACTCCGCTGGAAACTATAGTGGATTTGCTTGCAGGGATG